>BTUT01000525.1:0-2441 GCA_045862935.1 Acidimicrobiia bacterium | reverse complement strand
CAGGCGGGTCTGTTCGACCCGCAGGCCGACTCCTCGCCCACGCCGCCGACCACCTCGGTCATGGCCAACAGGACGTGCTCGGTCGAGAGGTAGTCGTCGCCGAGGGCCTGGCGCTGCGCGTCGGCCGCTTCGAGCACCGCGTAGGCGCCCGGTGCGAGCTGGCCCTGCTGGGCGGTCTGGCCGTACGCCTTCGGGAGGCGGTCGATCTCGGCGTCCACCCGGTCGCGGATCGTCCTCGTGGACACCCCCACCCGCTCGATGGTGGGGATCACCACGCTCTCGGGCTGGCTCAGCAGCGCGGCGAGCAGGTGCTCGGGCAGGACCTGGGGGTTGCCCCGCTCGCGCGACAGCGACTGGGCGGCCCCGAGGGCCTCACCGGTCTTGCGGGTGAAGATGTTGGGATCGAGCGCCATGCGGGCACACCTCGGGTTCGGGGATCCGGGGACCGACCGGAACGGTCAACTTGACAACATCACCATCAAGTTTGTAGTCCCCGCGGACGGACGCCGCGCCCCTCGGGGTCGCGCCGTGCGCTCAGGCGCGGCGTGCTCGGACCACGGCGGAGCGCTTCACGGGAACGAGGTCGCGGCGGTGCTGGCGATGGGCCTCCTGCACCGCTCCCACGAGGTCCTCGCGGGCCTGCTCGAGCGCCCGCTCGAGCTCGCGGATGCGGGCCTGGGCCCGGGCGAGCTCGTCCTCGAGGTCGATGACCTTGCGCACCCCGACGAGGCTCACGCCCTCGTTCGTGAGCTCCTGGATACGCCGCAGCAGCGCGATGTCGCGATCGGAGTAGCGGCGACTGCGGCCCTGCGTGCGCGCGGGCTCGATGAGGCCCTTGCGCTCGTAGATGCGCAGCGTCTGCGGATGGACACCCGCCAGCTCGGCAGCCACCGAGATGATGTAGAGGGCTCGTTCGTTGTGGTCCATGGGGCTCGCCCCCTTCGGTTTGCGATCAGACTCCCAGATCCGCGCGCGGATCGTCGGGCATGGCCTGCGCGAGCGCCTCCACGGCCGACCGCTGCTCGGCGGTCAGCTCGGTGGGGATCTGCACCATGAACGTCACGAGCAGGTCCCCGGGGTCACCCTTGGCCGGAACGATCCCCCGCTTCGGCACCTTCACCGTCGTGCCGCTCGGCGTGCCCGGCTTCACCTTCACGGTCACCGCACCGTCGAGCGTGGGCACCTTCACCGTCCCGCCGAGCACGGCCTCGGCGAACGTGACCGGCACCTTCACCGTGAGGTTGGCCTTCCCGGAGCGCCCGAACACCGGGTGCGCGTGCACGTGCACGACCACGAAGAGGTCGCCCGGGGGCCCGCCGTTCTGGCCGGGCGCACCGCGGCCCGCGACCCGGATGCGCTGGCCGCCCTGCACCCCGGCGGGGATCTTCACCTTGACCTCGCGAGGCCGCACCTCCACGCCGCGGCCCTTGCAGCGGCGGCACTTGTCCTTCACGATCACGCCGCGCCCGCCACACTGCGGGCACACCTGCGAGAACGAGAACGGACCCTGGTCGACGAGCACGTCGCCGCTGCCCCCGCAGGTGGGGCAGACGTCGGGCGTGGTGCCGGGCTTCGCCCCCGAGCCGTGGCACACCGAGCACACCGCCTCGCTGCGCAGGTGCACGGTCGTCGTGATGCCGTGGGCGGCGTCGAGGAAGTCGAGCGAGATCTCGGTCTCGAGATCGGCGCCGCGGGTCGGGCCCGCGGGCGGACGCCGGCGCCGGCCGCGTGCACCGGCACCCGAGCCGGGACCTCCCTGGCCGAAGATGCCCCCGAGGAGGTCGCCGAGGCCGCCGATGTCCTCGAAGCGGAACGTCTGCGAGCCGCCGGGGAAGCCGCCGCCCGGGAAGCCGCCGCCGGGGAAGCCCCCCGGCCCCACGCCCGACGCGACCATCTCGCGGACCTGGTCGTACTCCTTGCGCTTCTCCGCGTCGGACAGCACGTCGTTGGCGGCCGACACCTCCTTGAAGCGCTCCTCCGCGACCGCGTCACCGGGGTTCGCGTCGGGGTGGAACTGCTTCGCGAGCTTGCGGTAGGCGCGCGAGATCTCCTTCTCGGACGCCGTCGCGTCGACGCCGAGCACCTGGTAGTAGTCCTTCTCGAACCACTCGCGCTGCGGGGCCATCCTCGCTCGCTGCTCTCGGCCGGCGCCTAGCCGGCGACCTTCACCATCGCCGGGCGCAGCACCCGGCCCTTGAGCCGGTAGCCCGCCCGCATCGTCTCGACGACCGTCGGCGCACCGTCACCGCCGTCGTGGAGCACCGCGTCGTGCACCTCGGGGTCGAAGGGCTCACCGTCGGTCGGGATCCGCTCCAGCCCGGCCCGCTCGAGCACCGACACGAAGTCGGCGAACACGAGCTCCACCCCCTTGCGCACCTTCTCGTCGGCGTCGTCGATGGGGGGCACCCCCACCGCGAACCCGGCGGGCCCCCGGGGGGGCG
>BTUT01000524.1:0-2444 GCA_045862935.1 Acidimicrobiia bacterium | reverse complement strand
CTCGGCGGGTGCGGCAGGTCGGAGCCGAAGCTGTTGGCGGCCCGCTCGGCCCACAGCTTGTCGGCCCGCTCGATCACGTACGGCGCCCAGCCGACCTGACCTTCCGAGTAGGCGAGCTTGAGGTTGGGGAAGCGGTCGAGCGTGCCCGAGAAGATGTAGTCGCACAACGAGCCCATGGCGTTCGCGAACGTGAGGGTCGACGACACGATGAACGGCGAGTCGGGTGAGGTCGACGGCATCTTCGACGACGAGCCGATGTGCATGTTCAGCACGGTGTCGGTCTCGTCGCAGGCGCGGAAGAACGGGTCCCAGAACCGGTCCTGGTCGTGGACCGACGGGAGCCCGAGGGGGTACGGGTTCTCCGAGAACGCCACCGCGTGGCTTCCCTTGCCGGCGCAGCGGCGCACCTCCGCCGCCGCCAGCTCGGCGTCCCACAACGGCACGATCGTGAGCGGGACGAGCCTCCCCTTCCCGGGGCCGCCACACCACTCGTCGATCATCCAGTCGTTGTAGACCTTCACGCACTCGAGCGCGAGGGCCTTGTCGGCGCGCTCCATGAACGTCTGACCCGCGAAGCGCGGCAGCACGTTCGGGAAGCAGATCGACGCGTCGGTGTGGTTCGCGTCCATGTCGGCGAGGCGCTCCGCCTGCTTCCAGCAGCCCGGCCGGATCTCGTCGAACGTGACGGGGGTGTTGTCGAGGTCGGGGAAGCCGATGGCGGCCGAGAGCTTGGGGAACGGGTAGACGAGGTCGTCGTAGATCCAGAAGTCGCACCACTCGCCGTCGTCGACGCCGCGCTCGAACGAGAAATTGCCCCCTTCGAAGTGGAAGCGGGCCTTGTCGCGCTCGACCCGCGGGCCGCGGTCGCGCAGCGACTCGGGGAGGCGGGCGCTCCACAGGTCGGGGGGTTCGACGACGTGGTCGTCGACCGAGATGATGCGGGGGATCTCACTCATGCCCGTCTCCTTCACCGGCCGCTCGCGCCTCGGCTCGTGCCGGGCTCGCGGCAACCGCTCGCGCCGTTGGGCCCACCCGCCCCTCGGCGGGCGAGCGCTGGGACTCACGACCATGGTGCCATAGATTCCCCCGCATGACGCCGCCCGAGCCCCCCGACAGCCCCCGTGCCGCCCGCCCTCACTCCCCCCTCGCGCCGAGTGACCCGCTGATCGACGACCTCGGGACCCCGTACCTGCGCTTCGAACGCCGCGGGCCCCTGGGCTGGGTGATCGTCGACCGGCCCGGCGCCCGCAACGCGCTCACCCCGGCGATGTACCTCGGCGTGCGCCTCGCGGTGGATCTCGTCGAGCGCGACCCCGAGCTGCACGGGCTCGTGATCACCGGCACGGGGGACGTGTTCATCCCGGGTGGGGACATGAGTGGGCACCACGACGACGCAACCCACGACGCGATCGAGTACCTGGGCATCGACATGCTCCCGTTCCAGAGCCTGCGCCGCAGTCGCGTGCCGGTGGTGGCGAGCGTGAACGGGCTGTGCCAGGGAGGCGGTCTCATCATCGCCCTCTGCGCCGACGTGACCGTCGCGAGCGACCGGGCCACCTTCCGCGCACCGGAGACGCTGCGAGGTGTCGTCGACGTGAACCTCGCAGCGATGCTTCCCGCCCACGTCGGGGTCGCGATGGCGCGCGACCTGCTGATGACCGGGCGTCGGGTCACCGCCTCCGAGGCCGTGCAGCTCGGCATCGTCGCCCGGATGTGCGCGCACGACGATCTCGAGGCGGCCACGCTCCAGGCGGCGAAGGATCTCCTCATGGCCGCGCCCGACACCCGGGCGCAGGTGAAGGAGCTCATGAACCGGCGCTACGGTCCGATCGACGAGATCACCTTCGCGCGCTCGCTCGCGAGCCCGGAGGTCGTCGAGGGCTTCGCCGCGTTCACCGAGAAGCGCGAGCCGAGCTGGGTCCCGGAGGCGTTCCGGGAAGGGAAGCGGCTGTAGCCGCGCCCGCCCTATGGGGCCGGAGGGGCGGTGAGCCCGAGGCGAGTGCGCACCGCGTCGGTGGACGCGACCGGCCGCCCGGCCTCCCGGGCCCACAGCACCACCTGCTCCACGAGCTGGGCGTTCGTCGCGGACGGTGACGCCGCCGGGCTGTCGCCGATCCCCACCCGCACGTGACCACCGCGCTCGAGCGCGCTCCGGCACAGGTCCTCGATGCGCGCGGGATCGTGCTGGGCGTACGGCACGACCACCCACTCCCCGTCGAGGCCGTCCGGGAGCTGCGCCAAGTGGAGGTCGAGGGCCGCGGTCGACGGCTTCGGCCCGACCGCCCAGCCCTCGGAGAGGAAGATCTTGTGCACGACCGGACGGTGGATGCGCCCGGAGTCGTGGAGCATCGCGAGGATCCGGCTGCAGCCGACGTCGAACGCTCCGAAGGTGCAGACCATCGCGCGCGCGTCGGCCATCTCCACCGCGTCGACCACGAACGTGA
>BTUT01000523.1:516-2470 GCA_045862935.1 Acidimicrobiia bacterium | reverse complement strand
GCCGCGCATACGAGCGTCTGGGACGCACGTGGGCCGGAGGCGCTCCCGGTCCACCGTTGGGCCGGGACGGCCCGTAGCGACTACTTGAACCAGATGCGTTGGTACTCGCGGCTCTCGGGGTGGACGAGGAGGCCGACGAGCGCGCCGTCGAACAGCAGCGTGAGGATGAGCGGGAACCCGAACGCCTCGGTGCCGAAGACGACGAGCAGCAGGACGACCCGCAGGATCGCGACCGCCACGGCCAGTGTGTAGCCCCAGCGGAGCTCGTTCGCGATCCCGAAGCCGCCCGCGGCCAGCAGCACCGCGGCGAGCATCAGGAACGGCGAGAACGTCAAGAAGTCGAAGACGGCGTTGATGTAGAGCAGCAACGTCGCGATGAACAGCGTCTGGGGCTGGAACTGGTTGACGAGCTTCCGGTCGTTCACGCCCACATTCTGGCCGAAGGCGGCGGCCGGTGGGGCACCGCACCGACCCGGGCCCGGAGCTGGCCGCACGCGGCGTCGATGTCGACGCCGCGGTTGCGCCGAACGGTCACGGTCACGCCGGGCCGCCGCAGCACGTCGGCGAAGGCCCGGACCTCCGCGTCTCCCGGTGCTCGACCGGGGAAGCCGCCGGTGGGGTTGAGGGGGATCAGGTTCACGTGGGCACCACCCACCCCCGGCCACCGGGCGAGGACCCGCCCCAGCGCGGCGGCGTGGTCGAGGTGGTCGTTGACGCCCGCGATGCACGCGTACTCGAAGGTGACCCGGCGCCCGTGGGCTCCCGCGACCTCGGCCGCGGCGTCGAGCACGTCGGCGATCGGGTACCGGCGGTTGAGCGGCACCAGCGTCTCGCGGAGCGCGTCGTCGGGCGCGTGCAGCGAGACGGCGAGCGTGACGGGCAGCGTCTCCTGCGCGAGCCGGCGCATGCCGGGGACGACGCCCACCGTGCTGAGGGTGATCTGGCGCGCCGAGATCCCGAGGTCGTGATGGATCCGCTCCACCGCGCTCCAGACCGGCTCGTAGTTCGCGAGCGGCTCGCCCATGCCCATGAACACCACGTGGGAGACGCGCTGGGGACACTCGTGCTGGGCGCGCACGACCTGCTCCACGATCTCGCCCACGGTGAGATGCCGGTCGAGGCCGGCCTGACCCGTGGCGCAGAACGTGCAGCCCATGGCGCACCCGGCCTGCGACGACACGCACACGGTCGCCCGTCCGGGGCTGCGCATGAGGACGGTCTCGACCTGCGCGCGGCTGCGACCCGCGCCCCAGAGCCACTTGGTGGTGAGCCCGTCCCGTGCGGTCGCGACGACGAGCGGGGCGAGCGCCTCGGGCAGGTCACCGGCGAGGCGTGTACGCAGCGACCGCGGGAGCGTGGTGAGCGCCTCGAGGGGGAGTCGCTTCGTGTAGAGGCCGGACCAGAGCTGCTCGGTCCGGTAGCCGGGCTCCCCCGAGGACGCGACGAGCGCCGCGAGGTCGTCCCGGTCGATCCCGTAGCGCGACGCGCCCGAGTCGGGGGCGTTCCGGGAAGCGGGGTCCATCACGTGCGGGGGTCGATCTGGGCGCGCTCGCCCGGGGACCCGTAGGCACGGTCGATCCGGGTGGTGACGAACCCGAGCGCGCGGTAGAGCCCGGTCGCGGCGGTGTTGGCCGCGTCGACGAACAGCATCCCGACCTCGATCCCGCGACCGTGGAGGTGGTCGAGCCCGCCGAGGACGAGGTCGAGATCGAGGCGCTCGCGCGCTCCGTCGTCTCGGACTTCGAGAACTATGTGAAGCTCAACAAGAAGATCTCGCCCGAGGTGGTCGGCGCGGCCTCCCAGATCGACGACTATTCCAAGCTCGCCGACACGGTGGCCTCGCACCTTGCCGTCAAGATCGCCGACAAGCAGGAGATGCTGGCGACGCTGTCGGTCAAGGACCGGCTGGAAAAGGCCATGGGCTTCATGGAGGCCGAGATTTCGGTGCTCCAGG
>BTUT01000523.1:0-506 GCA_045862935.1 Acidimicrobiia bacterium | reverse complement strand
ATCTTTCGATCAAGATTCCTGAGAAACAGGAACTGCTCGAGCTCGCCGCGGTGAACGAGCGCCTGGAAAAGGTTTACGCCTTCATGGAAGGCGAGATCTCTGTGCTGCAGGTGGAGAAGCGCATCCGCTCGCGCGTCAAGCGCCAGATGGAGAAGAGCCAGCGCGAGTATTACCTCAACGAGCAGATGAAGGCGATCCAGAAGGAGCTCGGCGACGAGGACGGCCGCGACGAGCTCGCCGAGATCGAGGAGAAGATCAAGAAGACCAAGCTCTCGAAGGAGGCGCGCGAGAAGGCCAACCACGAGCTCAAGAAGCTGCGCCAGATGTCGCCGATGTCGGCCGAGGCCACCGTCGTGCGCAACTATCTGGACTGGCTGCTGTCGATCCCGTGGGGCCGCAAGTCGAAGGTCAAGTACGACCTCGACCTCGCCCAGGAAGTGCTCGACGCGGACCATTTCGGCCTCGACAAGGTCAAGGACCGCATCGTCGAGTATCTCGCCGTGCAG
>BTUT01000522.1:0-2484 GCA_045862935.1 Acidimicrobiia bacterium | reverse complement strand
CGGTCGCGGCGTGGCGCCGGGCGACGGCGGTGAAGTGGTCGCGCAGCTCGGCGTCGGCCTCGTCGAACGCCGCCTGCACCGTTGCGGCAAGGGGCTGGAGAATGCTCCACGTCCCGGTGGTCACGGCCACCGAGGTGCCCTGCGCGAAGATGAACGCCTGTCGGCGCGAGGTGTCGAGGTCGGCGACGAGGATCTGCGTCTGCCCCGGCCGGCGGCGGACGTCGCACAGGAGCAGCTCGTCGGCCTGCAGCGCGGGCTTCGGCGCGACGCCGATGGCCCCCTCGGGCGCCTGCCGCACCACGAGCTCGAACGACTCGTCTCGCCGGAAGAACACCTGCTGGGAGTTGCCGTCCGTGCGCGGGTCGGAGAGCTGGCGCTTGAAACGCAGGAAGATGCCCAGCCACCGCTCGTTGCCGACCGTGGCGACATCGGTCGGGATGCCCACGAGGTCGACGGCGCAGTCCACGGTCTGGCCCGTGCCGAAGAACATGCGCTGGCCGAGGTTGTCGTACGCCCGCCCTGGCGCGGTGAGGTCCACGGTCAGGTCGGGAACCGGCGAGTGCGGCGCCGGGACGGCACCGGAGACGATGCCGTAGATGTTCAGGTCGGCGGCGAGGTCCCGGTCCGCCTTCTCGAGCAACGCGAACGCGAGGTCGAGCTCGGCCTCGGTGACGCGCTGGCGGAAGTAGAAGTCGACGCGATCGGCCATGTCCTTGCCTCGGAGCGCCCACGTGGCTCTCCACGGAGGCAAAGCCGCCGGGCGCGGGCCTTGGGGACAGGCTGTCAGTGCAGGTCGGTCGTCTCCCCAAGGTCGCTGAAGCCCAACTCCCAGTGGTTCGGCAGCACCGGCGGCAGCGGCTCAACGAGGTCTACGAAGTGCGTGTGCGCGGGCTTCAGGTACTCGACGATGGCGCGGAGCTGCTGGCGCTCACGGTCGGTGAGGATGCGCGCGACCTCGACGTTGAAGGCGTAGCGCGCGAAGCGGTCGGAGGGGCCGAGCACCCAGTCGACGCCCAGCAGCGACTCGCCGAGGTAGAGCGTGTCGGCGTTGAAGGGCGTGATGGCCGAGATGTCGATGCCGAGGAAGAAGCGGATCGCGTTCTGGATGCCCTTGGCCGTCCCCTTCTGCCGGTACATCTCGACGAGCACCGACGCGAGGCGCCGCTTGCCCATCGCGTCGAGCTCGAACGGGAACGGGTTGCCGAGGTCGCGCAGGATGAGGTCGACGAAGGCCTCGGGCGCGCGCTCGAGGTCGAAGATGTCGGGCCAGCGATCGACGTCGGCGAGCAGGAGGTCCGTCACCTCCTGCAGGCACGCGATGAAGCGAAACAGGTCGCCGGTGTGGTCGTCGCGGCGGTTGTGCTTCGGAAGCATGCGCCACAGGTCGAAGCGCCTCGTGAGCGGGCGCGCGGGGCGGAAGCCCGTGAAGCTCGCTCGGTCGTAGGGGCCGAGGACGGCGTTGCCGAAGAGATCCGTCACGCCAACGGCCACGACCTCGTGAAGCACGTCGGGCGTCATCTCGGTGTCGAGCGTGAGGAGGACTACACTCCCCTCGACGTTCACACCGGCGACGGTGACTGAGACGGCCGGCGCGCCCTTCGGCGTGAGGAGGAAGCTCGCCCCGCTCGGGACCAGCACGGGCTCGTCGAATCCCACGCGCACGGTCCTCTGCGCGAGCGCCTGTGCGCCGACGACACGCGGCGCAGTCCGGTCCTCGACGACGAACGAGTACACCTCGTCGAGCGAAGCCGCGCCGCCCACGGTCTGAGCGAGCACGCGCACGTGGACCGTGGCCAGGCTCGCGAGCGGAACCACCGGATGCAGCACGACGCGCAGCGTGTCGGTGGTCTGCGTGACGCTGGCCAGCGGACCCGCGAAGGCCGGGGCGAGCTCGGGCACGGCGCTGCCGTCGAACGCGAGGACGCCGTCGATCCACACGCGCGCGGTCGAGCGCTCCACGCCGTCCGGCCCGGTGTCGACCAGCTCGAGGGCGATGGTCGCGTCGATGGGCACGCCGCTCTCGCCGGGGCTCGGGTCACGGTTCACGAGCACGAGCCTCGGCGTCGTCACCACGAGCGCCACCGAGTCGACGTAGAGCGCGGGTAGCTCGAGGGTGCTCATGCCGGGCTCCTCACGCGGTCACCAGCTCGAGCCGCACCCCAGCGATATGGGGGCCCGAGAGCTTCGAGACGTTCGCGGCGAGGTCTGTGACAAGACGCTCGCGGCCGGGCTTGGCGCGCATGGACGCGAGCTTGGTGCCATCGACGATGATGCTGGCCTCCCACGCGAGCCCCGGAGGGGTCGACGCGGGCACGCGCAACCGCAAGAGCGCGCGCACCAGCATCACGCCGGTAAGGTCCGTCTGCTGCGTGACCTCTGCGTGGTCGCCGGGCGCGAGCTCGAAGAGGCGCCCGGGCTCGGCATCGCCAAGGACGAAGGCGTAGTCGCCGCCCGTCGCCTTCGACGTCGCGAGGCGCCCCTGTC
>BTUT01000521.1:0-2498 GCA_045862935.1 Acidimicrobiia bacterium | reverse complement strand
GTCGTGCTCGCGGGCACTGCGCAGGACTACCCGACCGGGAAGTACGACTTCGCCAAGGCCCCGCCGCTGCTCATCGTGCACGGCACCGAGGACTCGCTCGTGCCCTACGGGAACGGCGTGGAGGCGTTCAACCGCGCCCGCGGCCCGAAGGGGCTGCTCACCCTCACTGGCGGCGACCACAGCGCGCCGGCGTCCGACGAGGCCTACGCGGCCACGACCGACATGTTCGACGCCTACCTGCGCGGCGACAAGGCCGCGGCGGCCCGCCTCCCGTCGGACCAGGTCGCCGGCGAGAGCGACATGCGCTTCGTGGCGAAGCGGGGGGCACGCACGACCATCCCCACGACGCCGCGCGTCGAGCGGAACCTCAAGGCTGCGGTGACGCCGGCGAAGGGTCTGACGAACGGCCAGGAGGTGACGGTCACCTGGAGCGGCTACACGCCCGGGAAGGCGGTCAGCATCCTGCAGTGCCACGGGGGCAATCGGGACCTGTCGAACCCCGCGGCCTGTGACTACGCGCACGCGAAGCTCCTCCAGCCGAACCCCACCGGCGAGGGTTCGGTGACGATGAACGTGGTCACCGGCACGGTCGGCGACGGGGTCTGCGATGCGACCCACCCCGGCTGCTTCATCATCGTGAACAACGAGAGCTCGAGCGACCCCCGGAACTCGGTGCTGCTCGACATCGCGTTCGCCAAGTGATGCGCGCGGGGGTGACGGGACGCACGTGAGGCGCCCGCGCGCCGAGTGACGCGCCGAGCCCTCGGTTCACGGGCCGCCGGGCGCGCAGCTACTCGTCGTCGAACATCGCGAGCCGGCCCGCGCTGAGGTTGTGGGCGAACTCGGCCGGATCGAACGCCTCGGGGTCGAAGGGGCGCCCGATCCATGCGCGCCGCTCGTGGTGCTCGGGGTGCTCGGGGTCGGCGAGGATCTCGAGCAGCTCGCGGTAGCCCCACGTCCCGCCGCAGTCCTCCGGGGGACACGCGCGCCGGCCGTCGATGCACGCCGGGAGCGTGACGGCATCGGTGGCCGCGCGCACCTTCTCGACGACGATGCGGTGATCCCAGGAGTCGCCGAAGTCGTAGACGTAGGCGATCCGGGTGCCTTCGCCGGCGATCGAGGCCAGCCGGGTGCGGCGTTCGTCGCGGGGCGGTGGGCCCCAGTCCCAGTCGGGGTCGGGGACGCCGTAGCGGGTGCCGCCGGCCTCGAACTCGTGCAGGTGGTAGTCCCACCAGCCGAACGCGGCCTGGATCACCTCGTGGAGCTGGTCGAGCGTGCTGTTCCCGTCGACGAGGATCCGGCGCCAGATCGGGGGACGCGTGTCGTCCAGCGTGACCTTCAGCTGGAACACGCCCGCGCGCGATGCCTTGGCCCGGGCGGACCCCGAACGCGGCGCACGCCGCCCCGGCGGGACGGGAGCCGCCCCCGCGACGGGCGGGCCGGGAGCCGCCACCGCGGGGGCGCTCGCCTCCGCGTCCTCGGGGTCCGGTGCCGGCCGCCGCGGGAAGGGGATCACGGTGGCCGTCGCCGGCTCATCACCTCCGAGTACGGCCGCGAGCTCGCGATCGGGGAAGCCCGATCGATCGCGCAGGGGCCCGACCATCATCTGCGAGAGGCGCAACGAGAGCGCGCGCAGGTCCGAGGGCTCGATCTCCCAGTGCTGCTTGCCGACGAACGCGTACTCGTTCATCACCCCGACCACGCGGCGATCGTTCGTCGGCGCGATGCGCACCGTGCTCATCGCGGCGAGCTCCCCGGCGACGACGTCCTCGTGCACGCCGTGGAGCGCGAGCACCTCTGCGATCGCGCTCGGCACGCGGTCGAGCAGCGTCCTCGCGGGCGCGAGCTCCATGAACACCGGGAGGAACGTGCGCTGGTTGACGAGCAGCGCGACCTGCGGTCGCCAGAACAGGGCCGTCGCGAACCAGTCGCCGAGCGCGGTGGTCGACTCGTCGCCGTCGGCGGCCGGCGCGGCCTCCAGCCGGTCGCGCAGCTTCTTGGTGCCTCGAACGATGAGCATCTCGGCAGTCTCGCGGGTCGAAGCGCCCGGGTGGGAGCCCGACGGGGTGGGGTCAGCGCCCGGGTGGGAGCCCGACGGGATGGGGTCGGCGCCCGGGTGGGGTCAGCACGGTGCAGCGTCCCGACGGGGTGGGGTCAGCGCCCGGGTGGGGCCCCGACGGGGTGGGTCCCGACGGCGCGGCGTCCCGACGGGGGCCCATGACCACGCCGCGCCCGCGACGCGGGCCTTGCGCCCGCGGGGGTGACGGTGTGTCATGGAACGATGACGGTCGCCGGTCTCCTCTCCGATCTCCTCGGGAGCGACCTCCCGGTCGCCGTCCGGGCGTACGACGGCAGCTCGTTCGGTCCCGAGGACGCCGCGACCACCCTGGTCGTGCACTCGCCGGACGCCCTGCGCCGGATCATGACCGCCCCGAACCAGCTCGGCTTCGGTCGGGCCTACGTCGCCGGCGACCTCGAGGTCCAGGGCGACATCGTCG
>BTUT01000520.1:0-2502 GCA_045862935.1 Acidimicrobiia bacterium | reverse complement strand
CTACGTCGAATGGGCCCGCGCGCTGCTCGACGACCCGCGGTTCAACAGCGCGCCCGGGCCCTCGACCCGCTCCAGTTCGCGGCCTCGGGCACGGTGCTCACCGAGGCCGCGGCGAGCTTCTCGCTGGTCCTGGTCGCGATCGCCGGATGGCGTGTGTTCTTCCGGCGCCCACCCGCGCCCGATCTGCTCGGGTTCGGCCTCCTCGGCGGCGCGATCGCGCTCTCGACGATGATCCGTCCGACGACGTACTACCTCCCGCTGCTCGCCGCGGTCTTCGTCGTGATCGCCACGTGGAGCCTCGGGCCTCGCCGGGTGCTCGCCGCCCTCGGCGTGTTCGCGATCCCGGTCGTCGTCGTGTTCGGTGGCTGGCAGTGGCGCAACGAGCAGCGGGTGGACTCCCGGCGGTTCTCGGGTGTCGACGCGTACAACCTCCAGTGCTACCGCGCCGCGGAGGTCGAGGCACGCGCCACCGGCATCACCGTCGCACAGGCCCGGGATCGGCGCGGCTGCGACTTCGACTACGAGCGGATCTGCCCCGACTGGTGGGCGGGGGGTGATCGCGATCCCCGGCGCAACGGGCCCTGCTACGACGAGATGGCGTCCCGCGGGATCGACACGCTGCTCGACCATCCCAAGGAGACGGCGATCATGACCGCCCGTGGCTTCGTGCGCACGGCGTTCGGGCCCGGCACCGACACCGTCGGCCGCTACCTCGGGGACGTCTCGAACCCCGCGTTGACCCTCGTCCTCGGGGTGTGGATGGTCGGGCTGTGGGTGGCCTTCGCGGTGGGAGCCTTCCACGCCCTGCGCCGCCCCGGCCCGAGCCGGCTGGGATGGGCGTTCTTCCTCGCGGTGATCGCCTACGTGCTCGTGGTGTCGGCGGGCGCGGAGTCGTCGTCGCGGATGCGCACCCCGCTCATCCCACTCATCGCGCTCGTCGCCGGCGCGGCGTGGCCCGTGGTCGTACGGCGCGTGCCGGCGCTGCAGCCCTCACGGCACTGAGCCAGGCGTGGTCGGCGCCGGCGCGTCGGGAGCCGGCGCACCCGGGACGGGCGCACCCGGGACGGGCGCACCCGGGGCCCCCGCGAGCGGGGCCAGCGCGGGCCACGGCGCGACCTCCTGGAGCACGGCCCCGGCGGCCAGGCAACGCAGGTCGTGGTGGCGCGCCGCCACCACCTGGAGCCCCACCGGGAGGCCGTCGACGAGCCCGGCGGGGATGGTGCTCGCCGGCTGGCCGGTCACGTTGAACGGCGCCGTGAACGCGGCCGACAGCGCGAAGAGCGTGACCTGCTCGCCGTTGAGGTCACCCGCGAGACGACCCTCCGCCTCGAAGGCGGGGGTCGGCGTGGTAGGGGTGAGCAGCAGGTCGACCTCCGCGAACACCGCGGCCGCGGCGGCGCAGAGCTCGGCGCGGCGGCGGATCGCCTTGAGCAGCACGTCGGGGCGGAGGTGCTCCACCGACTCGAACGCCAGCCGGTGCACGATCGTCACGTCGTCGAGCCGGTCGCGCACCGCGTCACGGTGCCACGCCATCTCGTCGACCGCCGACAGCAAGCCCCAGGTCCCGCCGGGACGCGGGAGGTCGAGCTCGAGGTCGACCTGCACACAGCCGGCGGCGCTGACGAGGGTCGTCGCCGCCGCCGCGGCCGCCGCCGCGACGGCCGGCTCGGCCCGGGTGCCACCCAGCGAGTCGACGAACGCGACCCGCAACCCCCGCAGGCCCGCTTGCGCATCCCCCGACACGAGAGCGGGTTCGAACGGTGCCGGCTTGGGAAGCGAAGTGGGATCGGTCAACGTGGGGCCGGTCACGACGTCGAGCACGCGCGCCGCGTCCCGAGGGCTGCGCACCATCGGTCCGCGCACCGCCGTGAGGGACGAGTTGAACGGCTCGGGCCCGCGCCCGATGAGCCCGAACGTGACCTTCATGCCGAACAAGCCGCAGTAGGCCGACGGGATGCGGATCGAGCCCCCGCCGTCACCACCGGTGCACGCGGGGAACAACCCGGCCGCGACCGCGGCGCCCGATCCCCCCGACGACCCGCCCGGCGTGCGGTCGAGCTGCCACGGGTTGCGGGTCACGCCGTGCAGGGGCGTGTTGGTGAAGCTCACCGTGCCGTGCTCGGACGCGGTCGTGAGGCCGGTGAGCACGGCGCCCGCCGCCCGCAGCCGGGTCACCTCGGTGTCGTCGTGGTCGGCGGCACGATCGGCGTAGACCACCGACGCGTGCGTGTCGGGCCAACCCGCCACGCTCGCGAGCTCCTTCACCCCGATCGGCAGGCCGGCGAGGGCGCCGGGGTCCTCACCGCGGGCGACGGCCGCGTCGACGGCGGCTGCCGCCGCGCGCGCACCGTCGGGATCGAGATGGCAGACCGAGTTCAGCGCCGGATCGAGCGCGGCCACCCGCGCCAGGTAGCCGTCGAGGAGGTCGACGGCCCGCAGGTCACCGGCGCGGACCTGGTCGGCGAGCACCCAGGCGTCGCGCGTCCAGAAGTCCTCGGGCAG
>BTUT01000519.1:0-2506 GCA_045862935.1 Acidimicrobiia bacterium | reverse complement strand
GTCGATGCCCTGGTCGCCTTCGTCGCGGTCGCGTTCCTCGCCCTCGTCACCGGGCTCCCCCTCCTGCCCATCGCGATCGGTGCGCTCGTCGTCGGGTTGATCGCAGCGCCCTTCACCCGCCGGGCCGAGGTCCGGGCCCTGCGCGCCCGCGAGCCCGACCCCGAATGAGACGGTCACGCCGAAGGGGCCGGTAGCGTTCGCGAAGCGGCGTGACGCGCCGCCCCCGTGCGCCACCCGCACGCGACGACCACCGCTCCCACGAACACGAGCCGGGAGGGACCCATGAGCCGCACCGACGACTACCTGGATCGAGCCCGGAGCGCCCTCGACGACCTGCGCGCGCAGATCGACGAGCTGCGCGTCCAGGCCAACCTCGGACAGGCCGACGCCCGCGACCGGATGCAGGAGGGCATCGACGCGCTCCGCAAGCTCCAGGACGACGCGCTCCAGCGCCTCGAGCAGGCGCAGGGCGCGACCGCCGATGCGTGGAAGGCCGTCGCCGAGCAGGCCGAGCACGCCATCGACACCGCGGGCGACGCCTTCGACCGGCTCGTGAAGGACTGGGAAGCGACCGCCGGTGCCGCCACCGCCGCGGCGCGGGCCAGCTTCGACACCTTCCGAGCGGAGTGGAACCGTCGCCGGGCCGAGCGCGAGCAGATGCTCGAGGACTCCTGACGCACCCACCCACCGGCGACCCCGAGCGCCGGAACCGCGCGTTCTGGGACGCCGATGCCGACGCCTACCAGGCGGCCCACGGCGAGGCCCTCACGCGCGCGCCGATGGCCTGGGGGGTGTGGCGCATCCCCGAAGCAGAGCTGGGCGTGCTCGGCGACGTGCGCGGCCTCGACGTGCTCGAGTACGGCTGCGGCGGCGCCCAGTGGTCGGTTGCACTGGCGGCAAGCGGCGCGCGCGCCGTCGGCCTCGACCTCTCGCGCACACAGCTCTCCCATGCCCGGCGCCTCGTCCGGCAGGCAGCCGCAGGCGTCGCCCTCGTGTGCGCGACCGCGACCGCCGCTCCGTTCGTCGACGCGTCGTTCGACCTCGTGTTCTGCGACCACGGTGCGATGAGCTTCGCCGACCCGGCGGCGACGATCCCCGAGTGCGCACGGCTGCTGCGCGACGGAGGCCGGCTCGTGTTCGCGCTCTCCACCCAGCTCCGCTCCCTCACCTGGGATCCGCGCCGGGAGCGCGTCACCCGGCGGCTCCACACCCGCTGGCGTCCCCGCTGGGTCGACGACACCGGCGAGGGCACCGTCGACTTCGTGTGGTCACACGGCGAGTGGATCCGCACCCTCCGAGCCCACGGCTTCGAGGTCGACGACCTCGTCGAGCTGCGGGCACCGAAGGGGGCGACCACCACCCATTTCGACTACGCGCCGCGGCGGTGGGCCCGACGGTGGCCGGGCGAGGAGATCTGGTGCGTCACCCGGCAGTCTCGGGTGCACCGAGGTCGTTGAGCGCGTCGACGACCGCGAAGAGGTCGCCACGCTCGTAGAAGTCGACGGCGACCAGGTTCGGGAGCAGCCCTCGCTCCGTGCGGCACCGGTCGGCCCGCACGCCCAGGACCGCAGCCGTGTTGGCGACCCGCGCCACGCTGAGCGAGGCGGGTGTGACCCAGTGGTTGAACTGGAACAGCGGGGCATCGGGTTGTCCCCGCAGGGGCCGACAGGCGTCGGGCGCCATGAGCTCCTCCAGGGTCCGGTAGTTGTACGGCACCTCCTGGAGCACCCCGCCGCGGAACACGTTCGGCATCGAGGGACCGAGATCTCCGTTCTCGAGCCCGACGATCAGGCGCTGGCCCGACGCGACCAGGGTCCCCAGGGTGGGCAACGGCTTCGTCCAGTCGATCGTGGCGAGGTACCGGTCGAGCCCCGCCTCCTCCAGCTCGGCGCGGAACCGCGCGGCGGGGAGCTCGTCCTGGATCACGAAGAACAGCACCTCCCCGGGATGGCGCTGGAGGAAGCGGCGGAACTCGCTCATGACCCGGCGCATCTCGAGCGCCCCGAGCTCGCAGAAGTTGTGACAGAGGTAGACGTTCTGGCGTGCGCTCTCCGGCGGCGGGCCCACGATCTGCCGGAAGGCCAGGGCCTGCGCCGTGAGCTCGGGACCCACCGCCTCCTCGATCGAGCGGATCTTGTTCTCGTCGAGGTCGGTGAACACCACGCGCACGTCGCCGCTCGCGCGGATGGAGCCCAGGTAGGCGTCGATCTGGAACCCGCGGATCCCGTCCCTCAGCTGCGCCCGGATGCCCCGATCCTGGTTGGGCAGGAGGAAGCGGTCCTCGGCGGCGGTCGGCGCGTTGTGCGCGGTCGGCAGCGCGACCTCGTCGAGGCGTCGCAGGCAGAACTCGATGTGACCGTTGCAGCCCTCCACGCGCTGAACCGAGTCGGGCGTGCTCACCACCAGGTACACGGTGATCCCCAAGGCGACCAGCACGGTGACGCCGCCCGCCACCCCCACCGCCCACGCTCGCCCGCGCGGTGCGACCGCACCCCCGTCGCCGCCG
>BTUT01000518.1:0-2507 GCA_045862935.1 Acidimicrobiia bacterium | reverse complement strand
ACCTCCGCCGCCAGCTCGGGCTCACCGCGGACCGTCCCTGACGCGACTCGCCTCGGGCTGACCGGGGACGCGCCCTGACCCTGCTCGCCTCAGGCGGGGCCGCGGACGCCCGTGACTCCCTCCCCCGTCAGCGACGCGGGAGCGAAGGGAGCGTGAGGTTCGGGGGCAACGTGATGTTGCTCGGCAGCGTGACGTTCGGGGGCAGCGTCACGTTGCTCGGGAGCGTGACGTTCGGGGGCAGCGTCACCCTGCTCGACAGCGTGGAGAGGGACCTGAGCGTGCACTCGTTGAGCGCCTTGGCGTACGTCGAGAAGCTCTTGGAGAAGTCCTTCGCCCGCTTGAGCAGCACGAGGCCCGCGGCGGCGGTGTTCTTCGCCTTGCTCGCGTCCTCGTAGACATCGGCGAGCAGGGCCAGGGCCTTCTTGAGCTTCTTGTCGGAGATCTTCTTCGCCGCGTTGGCGAAGCCCTCGGCTTGCGCCTTCAGGACGGCCAGCTCCCGGCTCGAGGAGTCGCTGCCCGACTCGAGGTTCGTGACCGCCTCGCAGTCGTCATCGGACAGCGCCGCGCTCGAAGGCGCGGCCGCCAGCACGACGAGCGCCGTCCCGGCCATCAGCATCGCCAGCACGAATGCTGCACCCCGTGTGCGCGGCCTCATGATGCCCCCTCGTTCGGTGTGCCCGGACTCTACGCGCGCGGACGCCAGTACGGCACCCCGACGTCGTCGGACGCGGCCGCGAAGTAGACCTCGACCGGCATCCCGATCGACACGGTGTCGGGGTCGATGCCCGGCATGGCGCCGAACACCAGCGGACCCTCCTCGAGCGCCACCATGACGATGGCGTAGGGCAGCTCGGCCTTGAACGCGGGGATGCCCTGTTGGCGGATCACCGTGTAGGTGTGCACCGTGGCCCGCCCGGTGGTCTCGAGCCATTCGGGCTCCGCCGCGCAGCGCGTGCAGAGCGCGCGGGGGTACCACTGCCGGTGCCCACACGCCGGGCACTCCTGGATGAGCAGCCGACCCTCCCGAGCCGCCTGCCAGTACGGGGTGTTCACCTCGTCGAGCCCGGGGAGTGGCTTCGCCCACTCCTCGACTTCGATGACCTCGCTCATGCGGGACGGTCCTTTCCGAGAATCGCGACGCCGATGCACGAGAGCCACCCGCCCGAACCCGCCGCGAGCGCGACCTCGCAATCGGGCACCTGGGCGTCGCCACCCTGGCCGCGCAGCTGGCGCACGGCCTCGATGATCAAGAAGATGCCGCGCATCCCCGGGTGGCAGCTCGACAGCCCGCCACCGTCGGTGTTGAGCGGCCACTTGCCGCCCCGCTTGAGGTGGCCCTCCGCGACGAACGGGCCGCCTTCACCCTTCGGCACGAACCCGAGCGACTCGAGCAGGATCAAGCAGGTGATCGTGAACGAGTCGTAGAACATCAGCAGGTCGATGTCGTCGTGGGTGACCCCGGCCCGCTCGAACGCGATGGGGCCGGCGAGCGCGCCCGCCGACGACGTGAAGTCGGTCTGCTGGCACACGTTCCAGTGCGTCTGGGCCCCGGCCGCCCCGAGCACGTACACCGGCGGCTGCTTCAGGTCCTTGGCCCGCTCGGCGGTCGTCATGATGAACGCGCCGCCACCGTCGGTGATCGCACAGCAGTCGAGGAGGTGGAGGGGATCCGCGATCACCCGCGAGCCCAGGACGTCGTCGACCGTGATCGGATCGCGGTAGATCGCGTTCGGGTTGAGGCTCGCGAACTCGCGGACGCCGACCGCGATCTCGGCGAGCTGTTCGGACGTCGTGCCGAACTCGTGCATGTGGCGCATCGCGTGCATCGCGTAGGACCCCACGAGGGAGTTGCCGTAGGGTGCCTCGTAGCCCATCGGGCCCGGCACCCGCTGTGCGCCCCGGTGCATGCCGCCCGTCCCCAGGCTGCGGCCCATCCGGGAGAACTGGTTGGAGCCGTAGGTGACGAGCGCGGCGTCGCACGCGCCGTCGCGGATCGCAGCGGCGAGGTGCTGGACGTGGAACTCGAACGACGACCCGCCGGTCATCGTGCCGTCGATGTAGCGGTGGTCGATCCGGAGGTACTCGGCCATGGTGACGGCGTCGTCGACCATCATCCCGCCGCCGCCCCCGCCGGCACCCACGTAGCCGTCGATCTCCGACTTGTCGATGCCGCAGTCCTCGATCGCCCGCCGGGCTGCGAGCACGTGGTGCTGCACCCCGTCGAGGTGGGGGGCCTTGGGGTAGTCGGAGAGCCCGATCCCCACGATGACCGGTGTGCGATCCATGCGCGCGCGACGCTCCTCGGAACCATCGGGACGATTGCCGGACGTCCCGGCCGGACGACCCGGCCGGACGAGTGCCGGCGCAGTCAAGCATGCCCCCGACCACCCCTGCCACACGACGACGTGCGTCCCACAGCCGCGTATACGTGCTCCTGGGACGCATCTCGGGCCGCGGGAGTAGGTTGCAGGGTGTGAGCGACACGTTGAAGCTCGGGCTCCAGCTCG
>BTUT01000517.1:0-2514 GCA_045862935.1 Acidimicrobiia bacterium | reverse complement strand
CCGTGCACCGCCTGCAGGGGCCGGGGGGCATCGTGAAGGTGATGGTGCCCGCCGACCCGCCGGCACCCGTGCAGGTCGTGGACCCGTTCCACGGGGCGGCGGGGCTTCGCTACCTCACCGTGCGGGTCGACGATCTCGACGCCGCGCTCGCGCGGGCCACGGCGCACGGTGCGACGGTCGTGTCGGAGCCACGCGAGATCCGCCCCGGCGTGCGCATCGTCGTCTTGCGCGACCCCGACGGGAACGCCATCGAGATCGCGCAGGACGCACCGTGACCGTGCGAGCCGGCGTGTGGACCGGGGTGGACGAGCCGATCTCGGTCGAGCACGTCACGTTGCTGGCCCCCGGCGCCCACGACGTGGTGGTGCAGGTCGAGGCGAGCGGGGTGTGCCACACCGACCACGCCATCCTCCACGGTGCGCTTCCGTGGATGCCGCCGTCGATCCTCGGGCACGAGGTCTGCGGCCGGGTCGTCGACGTGGGGGCCGCGGTCACGCGGGTGGGGGTCGGCGACCGGGTGATCACCGCGGGGATCCCGGCCTGCGGCGACTGCTTCATGTGCGTGCGCGGCCAGCCGCACCTCTGCGAGCAGACTGCGACGCTGGTGGGGGCCCCGCGAGCCACGCGCGCCGACGGCACGCCGGTGACCACGTTCGCGTCGCTCGGCGGGTTCGCCGAGCAGATGACCGTGCCGGAGGTCTCGGTGGTCGCGGTCCGCACCGAGCTCCCCGCCGAGCAGCTCGCGCTGATCGGGTGCGCGATCACGACCGGGGTCGGTGCGGTGTTCAACACCGCACGCCTCGAGCCCGGGGCGACGGTCACGGTCGTCGGTCTCGGCGGCATCGGCCAGTCGGTCGTGCAGGGAGCGCGGATCGCGGGGGCCTCACGCATCGTCGCGGTCGACCCGGTCGCGTCGAAGCGCACCGCGGCGGCGAGGCACGGCGCGACCGACCTCGTCGACCCGGCCGACGGCGATCCGGTCGAGCAAGTCAAGGCCCTCACCGACGGCCGGGGCACCGACCACGGGATCGAGGCCGTCGGACGGGTCGACGCCATGATGACGGCGTACCGTGCCGCTCGGCGGGGAGGCGTGGTGACGCTCGTGGGCATGCCCCCGTTCGATGCGTCGATCACCTTCCCGGCGATGGAGCTGTTCCTCGACGTGAAGGAGATCCGCGTCTGCAACCTCGGGAACGCTCAGATCCGCCGCGACTTCCCGCGCCTCGTCGCGCTCGCCGAGACCGGTCGCCTCGATCTCGCGTCGATGGTCACACGCCGCATCGCCCTCGACGACGTGAACGACGCGTTCCGGGCCATGGACGCGGGTGAGGAGATCCGTACGGTCATCGTGTGAGCGGCTCGCCTCCGGACAGCCGCCACGACCCGTCGGACCCGCGTCACCCGCCGCGCGGTCAGCAGGTACACGGCCACCGCCGCAAGGGCCCCGGGTCTCGATCGGAGGAATTCGCACAGCTGGGTGCACGCCGCGCGTCGGCGACGACGGCGCGCGAGTGCCTCGATGACCGCGATCTGGAGCTCGTCGTACCGCTGCACGAGATCGAGCTCACCGGACTCGACCGATCGGAGTCGCCGGACCCGGGCGGCGAGCAGACGCCGGTCCTCGAGGACGGGAGATCCGGTCGCCCAACGCGCGTCGAGGATCCTCGCGGTCGACGCGACCTGCGTCGCGCCGTGGACCCTCGAGATCCCGGTGGGCGACGCACGCCATTGGTAGTGGACACCGGGGACGGCCGCGAGCGCGCCCACGTCCGCCATGCGCCACCAGAGGTCGTAGTCCTCGGCCGCGGGGAACTCCGCCCGGTACCCGCCTGCGGCCTCGTAGGCGCTGCGGCGCATCATCACGCTGCCGTGGGCGAACGGGTTCCCCACCCAGAGCGCGCGCCGCAAGGGCGCGTCGTCCGGCAGGACCACGTTGGTGTGGACCGGTCGCTCGTCTTCGGTGATGCCGTCGAACGAGCAGCCCGCGACCCCGACCCCCGGGTGTGCGTCCAGCACCTCCACCTGCGCGGCGAGCCGATCGCGCGAGCAGAGGTCGTCGGCATCCATCCGGGCGATGTAGTCACCTCGGGTCGACGCGACCCCCAGACGCAGCGCGTCGACGATGCCCGACCCATCGTTGCGGATCACCCGGACACGGGGGTCGTCGAGCGCGGCGAGGATTGCCGGCGTCTCGTCGTCCGATCCGTCCTCCACCACGACGATCTCGAAGTCGGTGAAGGTCTGCTCGAGGAGGCTAGCGAGCGCATCGCCGAGCGTTCGGGCCCCGTTGCGCACGGGGAGCACGACGCTGACGCGAGGTGCCTGGGCGTGCATCGACCGGCGGTGGTCAGGCGCGGGCGGGCGCGGCCTCGCGGGCGCCGATCGCGCTCACCGCCGATCGCGTGCTCGAGCGTCCAGGGGGATCTTGTAGAGCGCAGCCGCGTTGTCCTGCATCACCTTGCGGACCGTGGACGCACCGACACCCGCGAGCGCGGCCTCGGCCCGGCCGAGCGG
>BTUT01000516.1:0-2516 GCA_045862935.1 Acidimicrobiia bacterium | reverse complement strand
GCTCCTCGTCCGACAAGCCGAGCAGATCGCGCTGCACGAGCTCGTTGTCCTGGCCGAGTGTGGGGCCGGTGCGCGAGTCGCCCGCGGCGAGGCCCTCGACGCGGAAGCCGTTGTGGGCATAGCAGCCGGCGCCCATGAACGGGTGGGTGAGGCGTACGAAGTGGCCGCGGTGCGCGACCTGGGGGTCGTCGTGGATGTCACCGAAGTCGAGGACGGGCACGGCCTCGACGCCGGCCGCCTGGAGCTGCTCGGCGATCTCGTGGCGCGTCGGTGTTCCCGTCCACGCGCCCACCGGGGCCTCGACCTCGTCGCCGCGCGGGTGGCGCGGGTCGCGCGACGCGAGCGACGGGTCGTCGAGCCCGATGATCTCGGCCAGGGCCGCCCATTCGTCGTCGGTCCAGCACGCGAGCGCGACCCAGCGGTCGCCGCGGGTGGTGCCGTCGTCGAGGGGCTCGTCGGCGCAGTGGAACGCGCCGTGGGGCACGGCCCGGCTCGATCGGTTCCCGGCGCGCTCGACGATCGTGCCGTCGGCGTCTGCTTGGAGGAGCCACGGTGACAGGGAGTAGATCCCGGTCTCCACCTGCGAGAGGTCGAGGTACACCCCGTGCCCGGTCCGCCGCTGGTAGTGGAGGCCGGCGGCCACGGCCGCCGCGACGTAGCGCGGCGCGAGCGAGTCGGTGATCGTGCCCGACGGGCCGACCGGCTCGCGGTCGGGCCAGCCGGTGAGCAGCGTGAAGCCCGACAGCGCGGAGCCCTGTGACCCGAAGCCCGGGTAGTCCTTGTGCGGGCCGGTCTGCCCGTTGAGGCACGCACTGATCATCACCAGATCGGGACGCACGGTGGCGAGCGACTCGTAGTCGAGCCCGAAGCCCTTCATCGCTCGCGGCGCGAAGTTCTCGACCACCGCATCGGCCCACTCGAGCATCAGCGTCTTCACCAGCTCGACGGCGCGCGGGTCCTTCAGGTTGAACGTGGCGTTGAGCTTGCCGACGTTGAGCCCGTCGTACATCGGCGCCCCTTCCAACCCGTGGGGGTTGTTCGGCCCGACGGCCATCACGCGCAGGAAGTCGGGGCGGCTGGCCGATTCGATGCGCAGCACCGTGGCCCCGTGCTCGACGAAGTACCGCGTGGAGATCGGGCCCGCCGCACCCGAGCCGAACTCGATGATGTTCACGCCGGACCACGCCCCGGAACCGGCGGTCCCGGTGGTCGGGTGCTCCACCGGCGGTGCGTGCCACTCGGGCGCGCTCGACCCGAGCTCGGGGGCGGGGCGAGTGGCCACGGTGGGGGCGACGGCCCCGTCCACGCTGGTCGCGACGACGAAGCGGTGCGGGAAGCGCTCGTAGCCGCCCAGCGCAGTGAAGAACTCGCGGGCGCGCAGCTGCTGGTTCTCGAACATCTCGCGGGGCGACATCGCCGGTGCGAGGAACAGGTTGTGCTCGCAGGCCAGCTCGTAGATCTCCTGGCTCGTGTGGCGCGAGAACCACTCGGCGAGGAGCGCCTCGATGCGGGCCAGCTCCTCGCCGGGGGCGTTCGCGGGGTTGTAGGTCGTCCAGTCGATCGTGCCGAGGATCTCCGCGTCGGGGATGCCCTCGTCGGTGAGCATCCAGTGGAGCGTCGCCCAGTGCTTCACGCGTGCGGCGCCGGCGCGGATGCCCGACGACACGTAGCCGTCCTTCGTGGCGAAGATCTCACGGGTGCGGCCGATGTTGGCGCCCGTGCGCTGCCCGCGGTAGCCGGTCACGGCGAACTGGGGCACCCCGACCATGTTGGCGACGAACACCACCTCCTGCATCGAGAGGTCGACGCGGCGTCCGCCACCGGCCCACAGTGCGCTCAGCGCTGCGAACGCGACCTCACCGCCGGTGTGCGCATAGCCCGACGGCAGCGTGCAGCGCAGGGGAGCGCGGTCGGGGTCGCCCGTGGCCCACATGTTGCCGCTCGCGGCCATGACCCCGAGGTCGCTCGCGCGCCAGTCGGCGCGCGGTCCGTCGAGCCCGAAGGGGGTCACGCTCACCCAGGTGGCGGCGGGGGCGCGGTCGCGGTCGATGGCCCAGGCGCCGGGGAAGCCCGGCGTGTCGATCACGATGTCGGCGCCGAAGAGCAGCGTGTCGAGGCGGGGGTCCTCGGGCCCGTCGAGCACCACGCTGCGCTTGCCCGCGCCCCACGCGGCCCACACGTGGGGCAGCGCGCGCAGGGGCACACCGCCCGACGGCTCCACGAGCACCACGTCGGCGCCGAGATCGGCCAGCACCCTTCCGGCGATCGCGGCCGGCTCCCCGGCGAGGTCGACGACCCGGATCCCCTCCAGCAGTGGCGTGCCCACGTCTCCCCCCGAGCGCTCTGCAAGGTCCCGTCCGACGCGGGCACCTTCGCCTGACAGGGGCGTCAGCGTAGCCCTGGTGGCTCCCACACGGGCTCGGCGGCCGCGGCCGTGCCGGGGAGACCGTCGGCGGCGGGGATGTCCGAGCCGGGATCGGTGGCGTCGGGATCGACGCGGGCCCCGTCGGGATCGG
>BTUT01000515.1:0-2525 GCA_045862935.1 Acidimicrobiia bacterium | reverse complement strand
CACGGCAGACCGTCCGCTCATCCAGAAGCACCTGGACGCCGCCGACGTCATGGATCTCTTCGAGCTGTTGTCCGATCTCCCGAAGCCGACACTCGCCGCTGTCGCCGGTCACGCACTCGCGGGAGGCATGGGACTCGCAGCTTGCTGCGACCTCGTCATCGCGTCCGAGACGGTCACGTTCGGAACACCCGAGATCAACATCGGCGCGTTCCCGTTCATGATCATGGCCGTCATCTACCGGAACATGCCGCGCAAGCGTGCCAATGAGATGCTCATGCTCGGCGACCGCATGTCGGCCCATGAGGCACACGAGCTCGGGTTCGTGAACCGGGTCGTCCCGAGCGAGGAGCTCGACGACACGGTCGACCAGTGGGCGAGGGCGCTTGCCGCCAAGTCGCCACTGATCATGCGGCTGGGCAAGGAGGCGATGACCCGCCAGCGCGACCTCGGCCAGCACCAAGCGCTCGAGTACCTGCGCGCGCAGCTCACGCTGGCGCAGTCCACCGACGACATCCGCGAGGGGGTGGCTGCCTTCTTCGAGAAGCGCGATCCGATCTGGAGGGGGCAGTGAAGTCACCGGTGACGCTCGGGTGCTGGGCCGGCTTCTGGGGCGACTCACCGCAGATCCTGCGCCAGCTCCTCGACGGCGCCGACGTCGACTACCTCGTGAGCGACTATCTCGCCGAGATCTCGATGGCATTGCTGGCGCGCGTCCGGGCCCGGGATCCACAGAACGCGGGTTACATCGGCGAGGCCGTGCAAGTGCTCGCCCCGGTGCTCGGTGAGCTCCACGAGCGCGGCATCCGCGTCGTGACCAACGCCGGGGCCCTGAACCCTGCCGGCTGCGCCGAGGCGCTGCGGATCGCGGCCGCGGCCGCCGGTGTGCCGGTGACGGTCGCCAGCGTCCAGGGCGACGACCTCTCCGATCGCGTCGAGGAGCTCCGTGCCCGCGGCGCGACCGACATGTTCACCGGCGAGGCGCTTCCGTCGGACGTGCTCACCGTCAACGCGTACCTCGGGGCGACGCCGATCGTCGCCGCGCTCGACCGCGGCGCGGACATCGTCGTCGCCGGCCGGTGCGTCGACTCCGCCGTGATGCTCGGACCGCTCATGCACGAGTTCGGCTGGGCGAGCGACGACTACGACCTGCTCTCGGCCGGCACCCTCGTGGGCCACATCATCGAGTGCGGACCGCAGGGAGTCGGCGGCCTGTTCACCGACGGGCATCTGGTGCCCGGCTGGGACGACGTGGGCTACCCGGTTGCCGAGTGTCACGCCGACGGTACGGCGGTGATCACCAAGCCGCCGCGCACCGGTGGGCTCGTGGTCCCCGGGTCCGTGGGTGAGCAGATCCTCTACGAGATCGGGGACCCGGGCGCGTACATCATGCCGGACGTCGTCTGCGACTGGCGCAACGTCGTCGCCGAGCAGGTCGGCCCCGATCGAGTGAAGGTGAGCGGCGCGAAGGGACGCGCGCCGACCACCACCTACAAGGCGACGATCACGTGCGCCGATGGGTACCGGGTCGTGTCCACCGCGCTGCTCGCCGGACGGGATGCCGCGGCACGCGCCCGGAGGGCCGGCGACGCGATCATCGCCCGGGCCGAGCGCATCGCCGTGGCGCAAGGGCTCGGACCGTTCGCGGAGACCACGGTCGAGGTCGTCGGCGCCGGCGACCTCATCGCCCGGCCCGGCGCGTTCCCCGACGCGCGTGAGGCGGTCGTGAAGATCGGCGCCCGCCATGCCGATCGCCGTGCCTTGGAGATCCTGGCCACCGAGATGATCTCGATCGGCTTCGTCGCGCAGAGCTTCACCGGGGTTCACACCGGACGCCCCAAGCCAGCTCCGGCGATCCGCCTCGCCCACCTCCTGATCGACAAGGACGACGTCCCCGTGACGATCACGGTCGATCGCGACACCACGACGATCGAGGTGCCGCGCGGGACCGACGCGGATGTCGATGCGACCCTCCCACTCGACGAGATCTTCGTCGCGCCGACCGGCCGGACCGTCACCGTGGCGTTGTTCCGGATCGCGTACGCCCGCAGCGGCGACAAGGGGAACCATGCGAACATCGGACTGCTCGCTCGGCGACCGGAGTTCGCCGAGGTGATCCGCGGCCAGGTCACCGCCCAGCGTGTACGCGAGTGGTTCGCGCCCTGGGCCAAGGGTCCGGTGACCCGCTGGGAGCTCCCCGGGCTCCACGCGGTGAACATCCTCCTCGAGGACGCGCTCGGCGGTCGAGGCGGTACCTCGTCACTCCGCTACGACCCCCAGGGAAAGGCCATGGGCGCGACGCTCCTGGACCTCCCGGTGGCGTGTCCGGTCGAGTGGGAACGCGAGGGCCTCCTGGCTCCGGACGACACGACCATTCCCCGCACTGCAACGACAGGAGCATCCCTGTGAGCGCCGACACCGCCACCATCGGTCTTCCGCTGGAGGCCAGCGAGGAGGAGGCCGCAATCCGCCATTCCGTGCGCAACATCTGCGAGTCCTTCGGAGATCACTACGCACGCGACCAGCAC
>BTUT01000514.1:0-2530 GCA_045862935.1 Acidimicrobiia bacterium | reverse complement strand
CCGGGCGTGCGGCGGCGAGGCGCGCGTCGCGCAGGGCCGAGCGCCGCACCTTGCCGGCGTCGTCACGCAACGGTTCGTCGACGAGCTCGAACGTACGGGGCACCTTGTAGCCGGCGATCGTGTCGCGCAGCGCTGTCCGCAACGCGTCCTCGAACTCGACCCGTGGGGCGGCGCCGGCCTGCCCGAGCTCGGGCACGTCGACGATCGCGTGCACGCGCTGGCCGAGGTCGGCGTCGGGGAGCCCGATGACCGCGCACGAACGCACCCCGGGGAACGCGTCGATCGCGGCTTCGACCTCGGCCGGGAACACGTTGGCGCCCCCGGTGACCACGAGGTCGGTGCGCCGATCGGCGAGGTAGAGGTAGCCGTCGGCGTCGAGGTGCCCGAGATCGCCGATGGTCTCCCAGCCTTGGTGCGACGTTGCCGTCGCTCCCCGGTAGTGGTAGGTCGTGCCCGGGCCGGCGGCGGGCATGAAGTAGATCTCGCCGGTCTCGCCCGGCGCGACGTCGCGACCGTCCTCGTCGAGGATCCGCACGCGGCATCCCCCTTGCGGGCGACCCACGGAGCCGGGGTGAGCGAGTGACTCCGCACCGGTGATCGAGGTGCCGCCCTGGCTCTCGGTGCCGCCGTAGCCCTCCCGGATCCGCTCCGGGCCGAGCCACTGGATCCACGCCTCCTTCAGCCAGATCGGCCACGGCGCACCGGTGCTGAACACCATGCGGAGCGATGACACGTCGAAGCGGTCCCGCTCGGGGAGGTTCCAGATCCGGTGCATCATCGTGGGCACGAAGAACACCCACGTCACGCGGTGAGCCTCGATCAGCCGCAACGCCTCCGCCGCGTCGAAGCGCTCCATCACCACGAGGGTGCTCCCCACGAAGAGCCCGTACATCGAGAAGCTGAAGGGGCCGTTGTGGTAGAGCGGCCCCGCCACGAGC
Organism: Acidimicrobiia bacterium; assembly: GCA_045862935.1. Lineage (GTDB taxonomy): Bacteria > Actinomycetota > Acidimicrobiia > IMCC26256 > PALSA-555 > CAIUKV01. The sequence goes on along the minus strand of BTUT01000514.1, from coordinate 1,592 downwards.
TGCACGTCGCCGTGCTGCATCTGCACCGCGGGCAGGTCGGGGTCGAAGGCCGTGGGCACCTCCGCGACGATCAGCTTCGGGCGGCCGGTGGAGCCACCCGAGGCCATGGCCTTGAAGTGCGGCCCGACGACCGCGGCCACCGAGTCCGGAGGCGCTTCGGGGCCCGGATCGAAGCCCGCCGGCACCGACTCCCGGCCCCGGGCGGCGTCGGGAGCGACCCCGACCACGAGCGCGGGTGCCGCGAGGTCGATCAGCTCGGCGCGCTCCGGTGGCGGGAGACGGTGGGGGAGCGGCTGGGGCACGCCGCCGAGCTTCCAGACGGCGAAGGCCGCCGCGTAGAACTCGATCGAGTTCGGGAGCGCGATCGTGACCAGGTCGCCGACGCCGACCCCCCGGGCGCGGTAGGCGTGGGCGAGGCGGTCCGCGCGGCGGTCGAGGTCGGCAAAGGTGACGGCGTCGCCGGCGCAGCGGACCGCGATCCGCGCCGGGTCGCGCGTGGCCCAGTACGCGAGCAGGTCGCCCATCGGCACGGTCGCCACGAGTGCGTAACCTAACCAACCATGAGCCTGCTCGACCTCCACGTCATCGACGTCGACGCCCACATCACGGAGCCGCCCGATCTCTGGACCCGCAACGCCCCGGCCGAGCATGCCGACCGCGTCCCCCGGGTGGTCGAGACCGACACCGGCCTGCAGTGGGTCGTCGACGGTGTCCCGATCGGCCGGGCGATGGGGTCGAGCGTCATCCGGCGCGACGGCACCAAGGTGCCCGGCTTCGACTTCATCACCTGGGACGCCGACGAGATCGCCACCGCGTCCTACGACATGGGGGAGCGCCTCCGAGTGCTCGACGAGCTCGGCCTCTGGGCCCAGATCCTGTACCCCAACACCGCGGGCTTCGGCGCGCAGCGCTTCGGGGAGATCGAGGATCCGGAGCTCCGGCGGCTCTGCGCGACGCTCTACAACGACGCGATGGTCGAGATCCAGGAGGGGTCGGGTGGCCGGCTCGTCCCGATGGCGCTCGTGCCCTGGTGGGACCTCGACGCGTCGGTCGCCGAGGTGCAGCGGGCGGCGAGCAACGGGCTGCGCGGGGTGAACCTGTGCAGCGATCCGCACCTGCGGGGCGCGCCCGACCTCGGGGAGCGGGCGTGGGACCCGTTCTGGGCTGCCTGCGCCGAGCACGACCTGCCGGTGAACTTCCACATCGGTGCGAGCGACACGTCCATGACGTGGTTCGGGACCTCCGCGTGGCCGTCACAGGACGACGAGCGCAAGCTCGCGATCGGCTCCGCGATGATGTACCTGTCGAACGCGCGCATCCTCGCGAACCTCGTGTTCTCGGGAGTGCTCGAGCGGTTCCCGACGGTGCGGTTCGTGTCGGTCGAGAGCGGGATCGGGTGGATCCCGTTCTTCCTCGAGTCGCTCGACTACCAGATCCACGAGAGCGCCCCGAGTGTGGTCGACCAGCTCTCCATGAAGCCGTCCGACTACATCCGCCGCCAGGTGTACGGATGCTTCTGGTTCGAGCACGCCGCCCTGGATTCGGTGATCGACGCGCTCGGTGCCGACCGGGTCCTCTTCGAGACCGACTAC
>BTUT01000513.1:0-2530 GCA_045862935.1 Acidimicrobiia bacterium | reverse complement strand
GAGGTCTCGGGGCTCGACGAGGTGATCGTCGACCGAGATGATCGTGTAGGTGCGCTCCCGTGCCTCGGGATCGGGCAAGAGCACCGGGTTCGCGCGGTCGCGCCCCGGCGCGTTCTCGGTCCACGGCTGGGCGTTCTCTCGCAGCGTCGGCATCGGACCCCCCTCGCTCGCTCGTCAGTAGATTGCCAGGTGAACTCGGAGGTGCACCACCATGGCCGATGGCCCCCACCCCGCAGCGCCCGTCCCGGGCACGCACGTCGACCTGGGGCACGCGATGATCACGATGATCGAGCCCACGCGGGATCCCACCCGGCTCGCCGAGTACAACCGCTGGTACGAGCACGACCACGCGTACTCGGGAGTGCTGGTCGGCCCGTGGGCCTTCTCCTACCGGCGGTTCGTGGCCACGCGTGACCTCAAGGCGCTGCGGGCCCCCGATCCGAGCACGGTGGCCGACCCGGTGACGACGGGTAGCTACATCGCGGCCTACTGGTTCCTCCAGGACCGCGTCGACGAGCACTTCGCGTGGTCGTTCCCCCAGACGCAGTGGCTCACCACCGAAGGACGCATGAACCCCGACCGCGAGCACGTGTCGACGTCGCTCTACGACTTCCGCGGCTCGGTGAACCGCGCGGGCTGGCCGGTACCACCCGAGATCGCCCTCGACCACCCGTACGGCGGCCTCGTCGCGACCTGGCTGGACCTCGCTCCGGGAGCCGACCACGAGGCCCTCGTGACGTGGGCGCTCGACGACTGGCTCCCCGGCGTGCTCGCGGGCGAGAACGCGCTCGCTCAGGCGCTGGTGTTCACGCCCCGAGACTTCCCCGGGGTGCCGGGCACCGGCGTGGGCGTGGGCGAGCGACTCGTCGTGCTCGGCTTCACGTCGGGTGATCCCCGGACCGGCTGGACCGCGATCCGCGACGCGGTCACGGCCCCGGTCACGGCGGGCGCCCACGCGTCGGTCGGCCTCGTCGCCCCGTTCGTCCCCGTGGTGCCCGGCACGCAGACCTACGCCGACGAGCTCTGGTGAGCGGGGTGGAGGGGCACGACGGCATCCGAGTCGGGGTCTACCTCCCCCAGGTCGCGTTCACCTACGACGACCTGGTCGCGCGCGCCCGGCACTGCGACGACCTGGGCTTCGACTCGCTCTGGCTCTTCGACCACCTGTACGGCCCGATGCTCCCGGAGACCCCGTCGTTCGAGGGTTGGACGCTCGCCACCGCACTCCTGACCCAGACGACCCGCCTGCGCGTCGGGCACCTGGTGCTGTGCGCGACGTTCCGGCACCCCGCGGTGCTCGGCAAGATGGCCACCACGCTCGACGTGATCTCGAACGGCCGCTTGAACCTGGGCCTGGGGAGCGGGTCGGTCGAGCCCGAGCACCACGAGGCGGGCATCCCGTGGGAGACGCTGCGGTACCGGTCCGAGATCCTCGAGGAGACCCTCGAAGTCGTCACCCGGATGTTCACCGGACGTCCGGCCACGTTCTCGGGCGCGCACTTCCGCGTCCAGGACCTCCCCAACGTCCCGGCGCCCGTCCAGCAACCGCGCCCGCCGATCTACGTCGGCGGCGTCGGGGAGCGGCGCACGCTCCCGCTCGTCGCGCGCTACGCCGACGTGTGGAACGTGCCCACCTACGCGCTCGACCAGCTCGCGCACAAGACGGCGGTGCTCGACGACCGGTGCGCTCGCATCGGCCGGGACCCCGCGACCATCCGCCGCTCGCTCGAGGCCGTGATGGTCGTCGCGCCCGACGACGCCGCGCTCGCGGGCGCGGCCGCGCTGGGCGAGCGCCGCTTCGGCGGCCCCGGGTTCGGGCTGCACGACGGCGGCTACATCGGCACCCCGAACCAGATCGTCGACCGCATCGGCATGCACCGCGAGCTCGGGTTCACCGAGTTCGTGTTCTTCCTCCACGACCGCGGCACACCCGAGACCCTCGAGCTCATCGCCGACCGGGTGCTCCCCCACCTGTCGTGACGAGCCCGCCCGACCTGCCGGCCCCCGATGCCCTCCGCGAGCAGGCGGCCGCCCGTCTGCGCTCCGGCGAGGCGTGGGCCGACTTCTGCGCCACGCTGCGCGACGCAGGCGACATCGTGGCGCGCGAGGCCGGCTCCGACCTCGAACGGGCCGAGGGCTACCGCTACCTCACCCGGCTCCTGCGCAACTCGCTCGAGCGGTTCATGGAGAACTCGGAGCCCTACCGGCCGCGCGTCCTCGACCCGCCGTGGCGCGTGAGCATCGCGATCCAGAGCCCCGACCAGGACCACCCCCTCATCGAGATCGACGGTCGCCACGCGTACCGCATCCACGGGACGCGGGGCACCGTCGGGTACGCGTCGTTCCTCGCGCTGGCGTGTGACACGCTCCCCGACGACGTCGGAGCCGAGCCCGCGGCGCACCCGGCGACCGGCGACCTCGGTCGCTTCGATCCGACCGCGTACCGGCCCACCGGCGTCCTCAGCGTCCACGCCCGCGACGGCGACGACGACGGCCGGATCATATTCGCTGAGTTCTGCGAGCTGTTGGC
>BTUT01000512.1:0-2543 GCA_045862935.1 Acidimicrobiia bacterium | reverse complement strand
CCGACCTTGCCGTGCTCGAGCTCGTAGGCGTCGAGCGCGGCGACCCCGGTCGCGTACCGCAACAGCGACGCGATCCGCACCCCGGTGCTGGCCTCGAGGCTGCCGTCGTAACGGCCCGCCCGCAGACCGTCGAGGAAGTGCCGGGCCGGCTCCTCGATCGCGGGCGCGAGCCGCGCCAGCACACCGTCGACCGAACCGGAGGCGGTCGCCTCGACCGCGGCGCGCGCCTCGCGCAGCGGTCGGGCGGTGGCGTCGATGGCGAGCGCCGCCTCGTAGCAGAAGAGGTGCCCCGCGACCGTGCTGAGCACGAAGTCGACGGCCGGGTGCACCTGGGGAACCGCGATCACGTCGGCCGCCGCCCCGAAGCGCGCGCCGTGTCCCTCGCTCGCGATCACGATCGGTGCGCCGCGGTGGGCACGGTAGATCGCGACCTCCTTGGCGACGTCGTCGATGTTGGAACCCGACAGCCCCGCGGCGCACACGATCGTGAGCGGCTCCGAGGACAGGTCGATGTGCTTCTTGTCCTCGGTCGCGTCGCACGCGATCGCCTTGTAGCAGAGCTCCGAGAGCTTGATGCGCAGCTCGCGCGCCGCGATCGCGTTCGCGCCGTTGCCCACCACCGCCCACGATCGACGCGAGAGCACATGACGGGGCGCGAGATCGGCGATGACCGGACGCTGTGCTACGACCGCGGTCATCGCGTCGGGAACCGCGCGCAGCGCGACCAGCAGCTCGTGCTCACGCGCCGGATCGGACGAACCGACTGCCGTCGCGATGCCCAGAGCCAGGAGGTAGCCCGCGGCCACCTGCGCGTAGAACGCCTTCGTGGATGCGACGCTCATCTCCACGTCACGACCGTCCGACGTGTAGAGCACACCGTCGGATCGATCGACGAGGTCGCTGTTGCGGCGGTTCACGATGGCGACGACCGCCGCACCCCGGGCGCGCACGAGGTCGACGCTGCGGTTCGTGTCGGTGGTGGTGCCGCTCTGGCTGATCGCGATGACCAGCGAGTCGGACATGTCGTCGCGCATCCCGAAGCCCGAGAGCTCGGTGGCGAGCACGCTCTCCGCGAACAGTCGATCACCGACGAGATCGCGTACCGCATTGGCGAGCGACGCGCCGGCGACCGCGGCGGTCCCCTGACCGATCACCAGGACGCGCGTGATCGAGCCGTCGGCGAGCCGGGCGCGGACGTCGTCGGGCAGCGCTTCCGGAGGGAGCAGCACACTGAGCCGTCCGTCGGCCCGTTCGGCGATCTTCCCCCGCAACGTCTTGCGGAACGACGCCGGCGACTCGGCGATCTCCTTCAGGAGGAAGTGCGGGGCATCGCCGCGGTCGATGTCGCGCGTGGTGATCTCGGCGCGGTGGAGATCGTCGTCGGTGACCGGGAGGTCCGTGCCGTCGTAGGCCAGGCGCGTGATGCCCGCGAGCTCACCGGCTCGCGCCTGGTCGATGCGCACGACCTGCCCGCGCGTGGCGGCCGCGCGCTCCCGGTCGGCCGGCGTCTCGCCGTCGAGACGCACGAACGTCGACGTCTCCTCGACCACCCCGTAGGGCTCGCTGGCGACGACGAACGCGTCCTCGGCGAAGCCGACGTACAGCGCCTGGCCGCTCCCGCGGAGCGCGAGGTACAGCGCCCCGGGGTCGCCGGCGATCGCGGCGGCCACGGCCACCGAGCCCTCGAGCGTCGCCACGGTCGAGCGGAACGCGTCGAGGGGCTCACGGCCGGCGGCGATCCGGCGGGACACGAGCGCAGGGATCACCTTCGCGTCGGTGGTGATCTCGGCCGGGGCCTCCAGCCCCTCGGCCACCTGGAGGTCCGCATAGTTGTCGACGTCGCCGTTGAGGGCCGCGAGCACCAGCGGCGCCTCGGCGCGGCCGGCCTCGGTGTGGTCGAGCGGATGCGCGTTGGGCTCGGAGATGATGCCGACGCTCGCCCAGCGGGTGTGGCCGAGGACGATGGCTTCCGCCCCGTCGGCCGCGACCGCGAGGTGGAGCAGCTCGTCGGCCCTGATCGTCGCCCGCAGGAGGGCCGTGTTGTCGCCCAGCTCGCCGATCTCCGCGGCCGCCTTGTAGACGAACGCGAGCACGTCGCCGGATCGACGGACCGCGCCGTTGACGAGCAGCGGGTCGGCACCGCGCCCGTCGAGCAGCCGCTGCACGGCCGGGTCGGCGGTGGCGAGCCCGTGGGCCCGGACCACGACGACGAGGCCCGCCGAGTCGCGACCGCGGACCTCGAGCCGGTCGATCGCCGAGAGCGCGATCTGCACCGACGTGAAGGCCTCCAACGCGGCGCGCGACGCACCCGCGCCCGCGAGCTCGCCGACCGCGCGGGCGGTGCGCAGCCGATCGCGCTGCACCGCCCACACGGCATCCTTGACCCTCACGAGCGCGGCGTTGAGCGCTTCGAGCTCGGTGTGCGGGGCACCGTGGTCGTCGAGCGCCCGCTCCACGACGGTGAGCCGGGCGTGGAGCTGCGCAGCCCGGTCCTCCAGCGCGACCGCCGCCGCCACGCCCAGCGTGATGCGCCACAGGCCCTC
>BTUT01000511.1:0-2545 GCA_045862935.1 Acidimicrobiia bacterium | reverse complement strand
CGCCGACCTCCTCATCCACGAGACGTTCCCCTCGGCGCCCGTGTTCGCGAAGAAGGCCGGTGTCCCCGTCGACTTCGCCGAAGCCGTCGTGAACGGTGTGCACACCAGCCCGGCCATGGCCGGCAAGGTGTTCCAGCGCGCCGGGGCGCGCATGTCGGCAATGTGGCACCTCGCCGTCGACCACGAGTCCGTCGGGCCGGTCTACTCCGAGATGCGCACCCAGCACGACGGTCCCGTCGTCATCTCCCAGGACCTCACCGTGTTCGACATCTCCAAGGACGCCGTCGTCGCCCGGCAACGTGCCGTCGATCCCGCCGCGTGGCCGATCGTCGGTCCCACCGGGGTCCAGGGGCCACCCGAGACCGCACCGCACCCCCCACCCGCGTGGTGGGCCGACGCCCTCATCACCGACTGACGCGCCCGCTCATGTGTCGGGGCCCGCGCACTGCTCGACCCCGGCCTCGACGCTCGGGGGGAACCGGTCCGACCCGATCAGCTCGGTGAGCCCCGACGCGTCGAAGACGTCCCGCACCGGGGTCTTCAGCCGCGCGACCACCAGCCCGATCCCCCGTCCGCGCAAGCCGTTCACGAGCTGCTCGAGCGCTTCCGCCCCCGACGCGTCGATGCCGTTCATCCCCTCCGCATCGAGCACGACCCACCGGGTCTCCGTCGGCGCGCCGTCGATCGCTTCGAGCACCCGCCCCGCGAAGTACTGCGCATTGGCGAAGAAGAGCTTGCCGTCGAACCGGTAGACGACGACCCCCTGCGTCAGGCGCGCACGGCGGTGGAGCGCCACGTTCGCGTAGCGGCCGAGACGCGGCACCCATCCCAGCACCGCATCGTGGGGCTTGGCGCTCCGGGCGATGTAGTCGACGATCGACAGCGCAACCGCGACGAGGAGGGCGACCAGCACGCCGAGGACGAGCACGCCGACGAACGTCACCGCCGCGATCACGACCTCGAACCGGCTCACGTGCGCGAGTGCCCGCCACGCCTTCGGCTCGATGAGCCCGATGCCGGCCGCGACGATGACCGCGCCGAGGCACGCGCTGGGGAGCTTCTCCACCGGCGCGGTGAAGAACAGCAGGACCAGGGCGATCACCCCGGCGGCGATCACCCCGACGAGCTGCGTCTTGCCGCCCATCTGGTCGTTGACGGCGGTCCGCGACCCGCTCGCGCCCACCGGGAACGCCTGGGAGATCCCGGCGGCTGCGTTCGCGGCGCCCAGGGCGAGGAGCTCCTGGTTGGCATCGACGTTCTCGTTGTGCCGTCCGGCGAACGACCGTGCCGTCAAGATGGCGTCGGCGTACCCCACGGCGAAGATGCCCACGGCGGCGGGCAGGAGCTCCGTGGCGTCGCCCAGTGAGACGTCCGGCCACGCGAGGCTCGGGAGCCCGCTCGGGATGTTGCCGACGACCTTGACCCCTTCGTCGACGAGACCGAACGCGGCCGACACGACGATGCCGCCGACCACGACGATCAGGGCACCGGGGACCTTGGGGAACCGCCAGCGCAGCACCAGCAACAGCACGAGGGACACGAGCGCGACCAGGATGGTGAGGCCGTGTGCGTCGCCGATCTCTCGCACGACCTCGGCGAGCTGCGGGAGCGGGTCGTCGGCGTCGATCGAGAGGCCGAGGAGCTTCCCGAGCTGGCCGATGATCAGCACGATGGCCACGCCGTGGATGTACCCCACGAGCACCGAGCGGGAGAAGTAGTCGGAGATCCAGCCGAGGCGGACGATCCAGGCGACGACCGCAACGCCCCCGACGAGGACTGCCAGCATCGCCGCCAGCGCGGCGAACTTCTCGGGGTCGTTCCCCGCAAGCGGTGCGACGGCGGTGGCCACCAGCACGGCGAGCGCGCCTTCCGGCCCGACGATGAGCTGGCGCGACGAACCCAGCAACGCGTACGCGACCGCCGGGAGCAGGAGCGCGTAGAGGCCTGCGACCGGCGAGAGGCCGGCGAGCTGCGCGTACGCCATCCCCGACGGCAGCGCGAGCGCCGCCACCGTGACCCCGGCGACCCCGTCCGTACGCAGCGAGGGCAACGAGTATCCCCGCAGCCGACGCGTCACCGGGAACGCGCCGTGGAGCAGCGGTCCACGATCCTTGGGGGGCTGCGGAGCCTCCGGCGTGCCGTACAGGCTGCGGTCGCCCATCGCCGTGCTTCCTTTCCCTCCGACCCGGCACCGTTGCGCCGGGATCATTACATTTCGGCCGTTCCGGCGACGAACGATCCGAGACGCCGACCCGAGGGTGCGCGCAGGCCGAGCGATGGACGACACTCAGGACCTCGAGGTGGTCGCAGATGCACCCGCGCCGCCGCGTGTCGCATCGAGCGCGTCGAAGGCGGCGCACTACTTCTTCGCGTCCGCGTCGGAGGGTGATCGGAGCCGGCGACTCGCCGACATCGGCGCGTTGGTCGGCGCGCTCGGTGTGCTCGCGATCAGCGTGGCCGACCACGATTCCGCCGGCGACTCCGGAGATCGGCTGACCGAGCTGCTCGCCACCCTGCCGAGCATCGTGGCCGCGATCGCCCAGGC
>BTUT01000510.1:0-2581 GCA_045862935.1 Acidimicrobiia bacterium | reverse complement strand
GTCGGCGTGATGACCGGCCGACTCCACCAGCGCGAGGTGCATCCGGGTGCCGAGCGCGCCCGGTGCGAGCACGTTCGCCTTGATCCCGTGGTCGGCTCCGTCGAGCGCGATCGTGCGCGTGAGCCCGAGCATCCCCGACTTGGCGGCCGCGTAGTTCGCCTGGTGCCGTGCGCCGAGCATCCCGGAGCTGGACGTGATCGTGACGATCCGCCCGCCACCGCCCGCCTTCATCGCCTGGAACGCGGGTTGGAGGACGCGCATCGCGCCGCGGAGGTTCACGTCGATGACGTCGTCGAAGTCCTGGAGGGTCATCTCGTCGAACGGCCGGTCGCGCAGGATCGCGGCGTTCGCCACCACGGCGTCGAGCCGACCCCACTGGTCCATCGCCTGCTCGGTGAGGCTCGCCGCGCCCTCCGGTGTGGAGACCGACTCCGTGTTGGCGACCGCCTCGCCGCCGGCCGCCCGGATCTCGCCCACGACCGTCTCGGCCAGACCCGGGTCGCTCCCACCGCCGAACGGGTGGCCGCCGAGGTCGTTCACCACGACGCGCGCGCCGCGGCGAGCGAGCTCGAGGGCGTGACAACGGCCCATCCCGCCGCCGGCGCCGGTGACCACGATGACGTCGCCGTCGAACCTCAGTGCGTCCATGGGTCCCCTCCCGAGACGTCCGGCGACGCGCGGCCCACGGGCAGGCCCGCGCGCATCGCCGGGATCCTCACTCGTGGCCGGCTCCTCGCTCGGCGGGACACTACACACGCGTGACACCGAGTGCCACGGTACGGCCGAGCCGACGCAACCGCCGTGATCGCGGGGGTGGCGGTCACGGCTGCTCTGTTCGCGGGCGTCACCCGCCGTGCGGGTGCTGCTCTTCGCCGCGTCGCGGCCGGTCAGCCCGGCTGCGTCACTGAGGAGCACCCGGTGCGAGCGCGTCCACGCACGCGTCGAGCTCGGCGATCCGGACCTCGACGCGCTCGACCCGGCGGTCGAGTCGACCACCGAGGTCTCGAATCTCGTTCACGATCGCGGTCTCGGCGTCAGCCGTTGAGTATTCGGGCCTTCTGCGTCTCGAACTCGGCGTCGGTGAGCACGCCACTGTCCCTGAGGCCGCCGAGCCGGGCCGGCTGATCGAGGACATCGTCGACCGTGGCACCCGGCTGAGAGGTCGTCGCCGGGACCGGGGCAGGGGCCGGAGCGACCGGCGGCTGACCGGCGGGTACGTGACCGCCGGCCGGCATGTGACCGTCACCAGCGGCACCGCCCACACGTTTCTCGTAGACGAGGATCCCGGCCAGGCTTCCCGGGTCGATGGCCGCACCGACCTTGTCGATGTCGGACTGGTCGAGCAGGCCGGACGATGCCCCGTCCCACCGCTCGATGTCGATGGAGCCGGCGTTGTCGACGTCACCGAGCGCGACACTGCGGACGTAGCCGTCCGTGTCCTTGAGGACGAAGTCGAGGTCGAGGACCCGGATCGTGCCGTTCCGGATCAGGCCGTCGATCAGCTCGAAGCCCTCACCGGTCACGGAGGCACCGGGGAACTCGACGGCCAGGTAGTCGATCGGACCCGAGAAGGTCTCGCTCACAAGCCGCTCGGTTCCTTCAGGGTTCGCCGTGCAGCTCGGCGCCCGGTGCTCGGGCGAAGCTCGCGGTCGGCCGACGACATGGTGAACGCCCGATCGTTCGGGAGCGCCACGGCGATGGGCCGGGTCGGCACGCTACCCGGGGTCGTTCGCCGGTCGGGAACGCCGGCGAACGGCGCGCCCGCTCGTGCGCTCCATCGGCGGCGCGGCGTCCCGAGCGGGGGGTCGGGAAGCCCGGGCGAGGATGCTGCGCTCCAGCCGGCACATCCCGTGGACGAGCGTGGTGTCGACGATGTGGTTCGGCGCCTGCGGGTCGAACCACGTGTCGACGAAGCCGAAGTGCTGCGCGTGGTCCATGTACGGCCCGGTGAGGTCCTCGAGCGTGTCGAACTCCTGCTCCCACACGTGGGTCCACGGCGGGCCGGTCGCGCCCCGGACCTCGTCGACCCGGCTCAACGACGAGTTGCGGATCGCGGCGACGTAGCGACCCATGTCGGCGAGATGGCGCTCGAAGGTCGCCACCTCGGCCGCGTCGGCGCCCTCGCCGACGTGGAGCAGCAACGTGCGCTGGATCCCCGCGAGCTCGGGCCGCCGGACGCGCACCGGGCCCTGGGCGTAGCGCACCACCTCGACGTGCGACGCCAGCCCGGTGACCGACGACTGCACCGCGCCGGCGAACGACCGGGCCTCGTCGACGTGGGCGAACACGCCGAAGGCCATGGTCTGGCCGGCCCGGTGCGCCGCCGCTTCCGTGGGCGCGGCCTGCTCGGCGCCCGCCCGGCGGACGGCGGCCAGAACGTCGTCGCCGCGCGCCGCGTCGTGGTGCACGAACGCCGTGACCCGGATCACCGCAGCACCGTGGCGTCGTCGGGGTCGACCATGATCCGCCGTGACCGGCCCTCGACCAGGCGCCCGACGTCACGCCAGAAGGCGAGCACGACCTCGGAGCCGGCGGCGACCCGCCGCACCCGCCAGTAGGCGGCGGTGTCGGCGTACTCCCA
>BTUT01000509.1:0-2585 GCA_045862935.1 Acidimicrobiia bacterium | reverse complement strand
GGAACCGGCGTCCTCGCGGCCGAGAACGTCGACGAGATGCTCCCGCTGCCGGAGGACTTCACGGGCCGGGGTCCCGTCTTCATGCTCCGGGTGCGCGGCGACTCGATGGTCGACGCCGGGATCCTCGACGGCGACTACGTGGTGGTGCGCCAGCAGCCCACCGCCGAGTCGGGCGACACGGTCGTCGCGGGCATCCCCGGCGAGGAGGCGACCGTCAAGACGTTCCTCCAGAAGGGCAAGCGCGACCGCATCGTCCTCCGACCCCAGAACGCCACGATGGACGACCTCGTGTTCGCTCCCGGGGAGGTCACGATCTACGGCAAGGTCGTCTCGCTGCTCCGTCGTTTCTGAGCGGGCGGTGGGCGCCCGTCGGCGGAGCCGGCGCGCCCACCCCGGGACGCTACGTCCCGGGACCCTCCGCCGGTGCGCTCAGGTCGCCACGCCGTGGTCGCGCAGCACGTCGTTCAGCTTCGACTTCTCGTGGCGCTCGCCCTCGGTGAGGCGCTTCACGACCAGCACGCACGGCATCCCGAAGTCTCCGCCCGGATAGGAGCGGGGCCGGGTGGCCGACACCGCGACGCACCAGTCGGGCACGACGCCGCGCCCCAGCTCCTCCCCCGATGCCGCGTCGATCACCGGGATCGAGCCGGTGAGGATGCAGCCCGCACCCAGCACCGCACCCGTACCCACCCGAGCGCCCTCGGCCACGATGCAGCGGGACCCGATGAGCGCGTCGTCGCCCACGATCACGGGTGCGGCCTGGGGCGGCTCCAGCACGCCACCGATGCCCACGCCCCCCGAGAGGTGGACCCGGGCGCCGATCTGCGCGCACGAGCCCACGGTCGCCCAGGTGTCGACCATCGTGTCGGCGCCCACGTGTGCGCCGATGTTCACATAGCTCGGCATCATCACCACACCCGGCGCGAGGTACGAGCCCCAGCGCGCCGACGCACCCGGGACCACCCGCACCCTCGCACCCGCGTAGTCGCGCTTGAGAGGGATCTTGTCGACGTACTCGAACGGACCGAGCTCCATCGTCTCCATCTGCGACAACCGGAACAGGAGCAGCACCGCGTACTTGAGCCACTCGTGGACCACGACGCGCCCGCCGACCACCTCGGCCACGCGCGCGGCGCCGGTGTCGAGGAGATGGATCGCGGCGTTCACCGCGTCGCGCGCTTCGGCTTCGGGCATCACCGACGCGAGATCGTCGGCGGAGTGCCACAGGGCGGTGATCCGGGCTTCGAGGTCCGACACGGCGCTGCTCCTCGGGATCGGGCAAACGATGGGCCGGCAGGCTATCCAGCGAGGCGTGCCACGACCGCGTCGACGTGCTCGTCGCGCAGGCTCAAGGCCACGCGTGCGTGCGCAGCCCCCCGGGTCCCGTACAGGTCACCGGGAGCCACGAGCAAGCCGGCCGATTCGGCGAGCCGGGCCGCGATCTGCCATCCGTCCTCGCCGCGTGACGACGCGAGCCAGAGGTAGAACGTCGACGGCCCCCCGTCGGAGCGCAGGTCGGCCTCGGCCAGGGCGGGGGTGAGCCGGGCCCGGCGCGCTGCGTAGCGGGCTCGCTGCTCGTCGACGTGCGCGTCGTCCGCGAGGGCGGCCGCGGCGGCGGCCTGCACGGGTGCGGGGACCATGCACCCGGCGTGCCTGCGCACCTCACCGAGGTAGTGCACGAGGGCCGGGTCGCCGGTCACGAAGCCCGCGCGGAGCCCGGCGAGGTTGGAGCGCTTCGAGAGCGAGTGGACGGCCAGCACACCATCCGCCCCGGCGAGCAACGCCGTGACCGGCGCAGTCGGCTCTCCCCGCGAGTCATGGGTGAACTCGGCGTAGCACTCGTCGCTCGCCACCACGATCCCCCGACCCCGGGCCCATGCCACGCTCGCGAGCATCTCGTCGGGTGTCGCGCACGCACCCGTGGGGTTCGCCGGATCGTTCAGCCAGAGCACGAGCGCGCGGGCGGCGTCGTCGGCGTGAACGGCCGAGAGATCGAGGTGCCAGCGATCGTCGACCGGCACCGCGACCGCCCGCAGCCCGGCGAGGGTCGCACCCAGGGCGTAGGTGGGGTACGACACCTCCGGATAGAGCACGGTGTCGCGCGACGGGTCACGGAGCGCCAGGTGGTGCGGCAGCGACGCCACGAGCTCCTTGGTGCCGATGCACGCGATCACGGCGTCCGGGCTCGCCCTCACCCCGAACCGGCGCTCGATCCACGCGGCCGCGGCCTCTCGGTACGCGGGGCTGCCGATCGACGGTGGATACCCGGTTGCGGCACGCGCCGCCTCGACGAGCGCGTGCGCTGCGACCTCCGGCATGGGGTCGACCGGGGTGCCCACCGACGCGTCGATCACGCCCCCGGGCCACTCGTCGGCTCTCGCCGCGAGCACTGCGAGGCGGTCCTGGGGATACGGCGGCGGGACGAAACCCGTACGGGCGTGCGGCACCGACGGAGCCTAAGCGGTGAACTCCGTGACCCGCGACGCCACGGCCGCGGGGAGACGGGCCCGGACCCGGGTGCCCTCGTCGTGGTGCACCTCCACGAGCACCTCACCGTCGCGGTGCAGCGCGGCGAGCACGTCTCC
>BTUT01000508.1:0-2586 GCA_045862935.1 Acidimicrobiia bacterium | reverse complement strand
CAGGCTTTCCAGCGCATGCAGATGCGCCTGGAGATCGAGCTGGCTCGCCAGCTGGCGGCCGAGTCGATCCTCTCGTGCGCCGAGTTCCACGTGCTCGAGGCACTCGACGATCACCCCGAGGGGCGCATGCGGCTGTACGAGCTGGCCGAGGCCCTCGGATGGGAGAAGAGCCGGGCGTCGCACCAGGTCGTCCGGATGGTCGAGCGGGGGCTCGTCCGCAAGTCCCGCTGCCCCACGGACCGTCGCGGCGCGTACATCGCAGTCACGGCCCACGGCCGGCGTGCGATCGACGCGGCGGTGCCGGCGTACGAGGCCGCCGTGCACCGGATCTTCGTGCGGAACCTGACGCCCGACCAGCTCGACGGGATCGTCGGGACCGCCGAGGCGGTCCTGGAGGGGCTCGACGAGCAGACCCCACCCGACGGGTAGCGGCCGATGGCCCCGTACCCGTGAGCGCGCGACCAGACCGGAGGCCCTGATGGCACACGACCACGGACGCCCGCTGCAGTTCGGGATCTTCCCGTCACCCGACGCGACCTCCGTCGCAGACGTGTACACGATGGTCGACATCGCCGAACGGGAGGGTCTCGATCTCGTCGGCATCCAGGACCACCCGTACCAGGCGCAGTACCTGGACACCTGGATCCTCATGGCCACAGTGCTCGACCGGACCGAGCGAGTGCGGGTCTTCCCCGACGTCGCGAACCTCCCACTCCGTCCGCCGGCGATGATGGCCAAGGCCGCCGCCACGCTCGACATCCTCTCGGGTGGCCGGTTCGAGCTCGGGCTCGGTGCCGGAGCCTTCGACGAGGCGATCGTCGCCATGGGCGGTCCCCGCCGCACCCGAGCGGACGCGGCGACCGCGCTCGAGGAGGCGATCGACGTGCTGCGGCTCTGCTGGTCCGGCGAGCCTCGTGTCCGCTTCGAGGGTCAGCACTACCAGCTCGCGGGGGCACACCCCGGGCCACCGCCCGCGCACCGCATCGGCATCTGGCTCGGGGTGGGCGGCCCGCGACTGCTCGCCACGCTCGGCCGGAGTGCGGATGGATGGGTCCCTTCGAACAGCTTCTTCCCGCCCGATGCGCTCCCCGCGATGCAGGCGCGGATCGACGATGCGGCCCGGGCCGCAGGGCGCGATCCGGCCGACATCCAGCGCATCTACAACGTGTTCGGCCTCATCACCGACGGGCCGAGCCGCGGCTCCCTCGACGGCCCTGTCGATCAGTGGGTCGACGAGCTGACCTCGCTCGTGGTCGACGGCGGAGGCATGGACACGTTCGTGTTCGGGCCGGCCGAAGAGCCGGTGCGCCAGGTGGAGGTCTTCGCCCGCGAGGTCGTCCCCGCGGTGCGAGAGGCCGTCGGCCGGCACCGAGGCTGAGCCCCGCCGCTCGGCTCACGGCCCGGCACCGGCCACGCCGACACCGTCCCCTCGGGGTGTGGTGCACCGCGCCGGGCTCGACCCATCCTCGTGGCCGGGATGCGTCGTACCCTGCAGGCCGGGTGCGGGATCAGTAGTCGGCGATGAAGTACGTGAGAGCGCGGATGCGCCCGTCCTCCACGTCGAACCGGTCGACGGCGTGGATCTGCGTCCCGTCGGACAGGTCGATCGCGATCTCGCCGTACACGCGGCTGCCGTCGGCCACAATGGGCCCCTTGAGCGTCGGGCTCGGGCCGCCGCGCGCGGTCGCCTCGGCGTAGAACGCGCCGATCGCCTCGCGTCCCTCGACGATCGTGCCCAGCCCCACGAGCCGCGCGTCGTCGTGGAACAGGTCCACGAGTCGGGGGTCCCGGCTGCGCACCCGCCGGAAGTACTCGGCGGCCACCTCGGTCGGCGTCGTCGGCACGGGCGCCTCGGCACCACGCCGTTCGAGCCCTGCGACGTGGGTGTCGGTGCCGGGGACGGTCGGCACGAAGCCACCCATCCACTCGAGGACGAGGTCGGGGTGCGCGCCGAAGCTCGCCGCGAGCGGCACGAACACGTCGTCCCACACGGCATCGGGCGCGTGCTCCGCGAACCACAGCTGGAGGAAGCGGGTGTCGGGCTCCGGCTCCGTCGGGAGGTCGGCGGGCCGGTCGCCGGTGAACGGGCGGACCGTGAACGTGAGGACGCTCGCGACCGGCGAACCCGCCAGCGTCGCGGGGAGCACCTCGTCGCGCAGCCGGGCCAGGACCTCGTCGCGCGAGCGGCCCTCGGCGCCCCGGCCGACCACGGTGACCAACCCGGGATAGCGGTGGTCGAGGGCCTGGACCGCGGGCACCGGATCCGCGTCGCGGTACACGGTGAGCTGGTGGTCGAGGAACCGCGTGAGGACGTGGTCACGCTCGGGGAAGAGCCGGCCGGCGGCCGCGAGGTCGTGCACCGCCGCGCTCGCGGCCGCGTCCCATTCCGCCGTCCGGTCGGCATCGACGAAGTAGGTCGTGAGGAACGAGCCGCGGTCGGGATCGGGCACCACCGGCGACGGCGACGGGAGTCGCTGGGCCTTCAAGGTCGGCGTCGCGATCCAGCGCTGGCCCGCGAGCGTCCCGGGCAGCGTCATCACACCGGAGTAGAAGTGGTCGCGCTCGTACCAGCGGTTGTACTCCCGG
>BTUT01000507.1:0-2594 GCA_045862935.1 Acidimicrobiia bacterium | reverse complement strand
CGCGAAGCTCTGCCGGGAAGCCGGGCTGCGCGTGGGCGTCTACAACAACAGTGGCACGCTGGGCTGGGAACTGCTCTTTCCCGAACTGCCCCAGGCGCGGGAATGGACCATTCTCGACGCGGCCGGCAGGCCGAGAACCTACGGGCGGGCCGCTTACCGCTACTACTGGAACCGCAATCACCCGGACGCGCAGGCATTCCATCACGGGATCGTCCGCTTCGCGGTGGAGGACATCCGCGCGGACCTGCTGCACTTTGACAACTACAACGCGGGGCCCGGAACGGAGGCGCACTCACTGGCCCGCTTCCGCGAGTATCTGGGTCGCACGTTTACCCCGCAGCAGCGCGAGAAGCTCGGCATCGGTCCGCTCGAGACGGTTCAGTGTCCCGCCGGCCGGCGGGTGGAAGGCGTACTGGGCCGCGCCTGGCTCGATTTCACCAGCCAATCCCTGGCCGATTCCTACCTGGAGATCGGCCGATACGCCCGCGGGCTGCGTAAGGACATTCTGCTGGAGCTCAACCCCGGCGCGGCGGGCGAGGCGTTCGAAGGTCTGGCTGATCGCGTGGGGATGCACGGGATGGCCGTCGCGTCCGGTGAACATCCAGCCGGGGTCGCCGATGCCAACCGCGGTGCGCTCGGCGGCCTGGAGTGCTCGCCAGCCGTCGCGGACGGCGAGCGTGGTGGCGTCGAGGTTGATGCACCGCCGCGAGTTTCGGGTCTTCCCGCGGGTCTCGTGCAGCGCGTAGCCGACGGCGACGAGGCCCCGGTTGATGGAGAGGCGGGCGTGGGTGGTGTCGAGGTCGGTCCAGCGGAGGCCGAGCAGCTCGTTGCGTCGCATGCCGGTCATTGCGGTGAGCCACAGGGCCGGGAACAGCCGATGCCCGGCCGCGGCTCGCAGGAACGCCCGCAGCTCCGGGAGTGTCCAGGCAAGCTGTTCGACCTTGGGGATGGACCGCAGCTTCGGCGCGTTCGCGAGGAGCGCGACGTTGCGGGTCACGAGTCCCCGGCGGACCGCGTCGCCGAGCGCACCGCGGATGATGAGGTGGACGTCGTAGACGGTCTTCGGTGCGAGCGCGAGGGTGCCGTCGCTGGGGTGGAGCATCGAGTCGTAGAGCCGTTCGAGGTGCTGCGGGCGCAGCCGCCGCAACCGCTCACGACCGAGTGCGGGAAGGATGTGCCGCTTGGTCTTGTGGACGTACCCGCGGTGGGTGCTGGTCGTGAGGTTCAGCTTCTTGGCCGGGAGCCACTGGCCGGTGAGGTAGGCACCGAAGGTGAGAGCGCGGATCTCGTCGTTGCGCCCGTCGCGCTCGGCCGCGAGCCGCGCCGCGAGCCGCGCCGCGAGCGCCTCTGCTTCGGCGCGGTCTGTGCCGGTCGGATGCCAGGATCGCTTCTCTCGTCCGGTGACCGGGTCGAGGCCTTCGTAGATGACCGCGTAGCAGCGGCCACGCTTGCGCGCGACATGTCCCTGCATGGCATGTTCTCCTCGTTTCGCGGGCTGGCGGGGTGCCGAACCCGGTAGAACGATCGGTAGAACACCCAAGCGGCAGCGTCCAGACCACCGCCGAGATCGCGAAGTCCCTGCATCAGCGCATCGCGGCATCGGCCGATGACCCGGTAGAACGCGTGCAAAGCATGTTGGTCGACGTCGACGGTTCACCCCCTCGGGTGTCGACCTACGCTGGGGCGGTGTTGCCGGAGACCGATGTGGCGAGGGCCCGTCGCTGGGTGGAGCGTCGCAACGACGAGCTGCCCGCGCGCGCTCGGGGCCAGATTCGATATGAGCTCGACGTCGCGGAGCGTCATCGGACGATCATGGAGTGCCGGCCGCCGTGGCGAGCCGAGTACGGCCCGGAGTGGACGCGGTTCCCGATCGTGCGGTTCCACTGTATGAAGGCGCGCCGGGAGTGGTCGACGTACTGGCGGGACGGGAACCTGAAGTTCCACCGCTACGACCCCGTCCCACCCTCGACCGCGCTCGACGACCTGCTGGCCACGGTCGAGGTCGACCGGTCGGGGATCTTCTGGGGGTGATGTCGTGACCTCGTGGGTCGACCCGGAAGACGGTCTGCGGGAATGGCTGGCATTGGGCACGGCGCCCGATGCGGACGCGCTGCACCGAGTGCTGGTCACGCACCGCCCGATCCGTCACAGCGCCGACACGCTCGAACCGCTCGGATTGCTGCGCCGGATCTCGCAGACCGAGCCCGAGGAGGTCTTCACGACCGCGTTCTTGTTGCTCACCGACCGACGATGGGGAAAGGGCCTGTCGCAGCTGGTCCGTGGGGTCGAGAACTCCGACTGCCTGGACGACGAGCAGCTCGACGAGCTCGCCCGGTTGTTCATCGCCGCGGACAAGGCGTTGTTCTGGGCCGTTCCCGATGAGTGGTTCGGCGACGACGAGATCGTCATCGCCGAGCTCGACGAAGGAGTGCTTGGCGAGAGCGAGGATGATCAGCCGTCCGAGGAGGGGCCGGCTCGTGTCGCGCGGGAGGTGCACCCGCCGGTGCGCCGGTGGGCGGCAGCGCGACTCGTCGACCGCGACCCGGCGTGCGTCGATGCGCTGACCGAGCGGACGGGGGAGGTCGATGCCCGAG
>BTUT01000506.1:0-2612 GCA_045862935.1 Acidimicrobiia bacterium | reverse complement strand
GGCAGCTCGACGCTGAGGATGTTGACGTTGCGCCGGAACGAGCTGCTCGTCGCGGGATCGATGAAGATCTGCACCGGAGCGTCGCCGCCGCCCCGGACCGTCCAGGCCTCGGGATGTTCGAACGAGACGCCCGACGAGTCGGTGTACTCGTCCCAGCCCTTCGCGGCGGCCCGCTCGCGCGCCGTGGCGGGCGGCGCGACGAGGGCGAGGCCGGCGATGATGACGACGAGCATCGTGGCGACGTTGGTGGCGTGACGCGCGCGCACCCTCGCGCGACGGCCGGTCACGAGGTCTGGTTGGCCGCGACTGTGGGACTGGTCGTCTCCGCGGCCCAGCGGTCGCGGTTCGCCTGGGTGACGTCGACCAGCGCCTGCCAGCGCGCGGCCGGCTGGTCGAGGATCTTCATGTCGAAGTGCGCGGTGTCGTGGCGGATCTCGAGCACCTCCACACCGTCGGGCCCGGCCGTGTAGAGGTAGGGCGCGTCGGCGGGGATGAAGAACGCGTCGCCGGCTCGCAGCACCTGGTTGCCCATGTGCGCCTCACCCGAGACGACGTAGTACATGCAGTCGGCGTCGTGCGAGTGCCGGGGGAGCGGGTAGTCCGCCTTGAACCAGCAGTGCAGGAGGCTGAACCCGCCTTCTTCCGCCGACTGGCGCGCGACCACCGTGACGTGGGCGCCGAGGCCTGATTCGCCGAGCACCGCCATGTCGAGCGACTCGCGTGCCGCATCGGACATCGTCGGGGTGCCCATGAAATCCGTGTCGTTGAGGTTCACCGCGTCGGCAACGCGGTAGATGGTGACCCCGCGCCGCTTGTCGTCGTCGCTCACATGCATCTCCCTCCGGGTGGTGGTCTACGCGATCGCAATCGGGTTGATGGGGCTGCCGGTGCCGCCCGTGACGAGCAGCGGCGCCGCCACGAACAGGCACTCCTTCACGCCGTCGGCCGCGAGCGGCGTGAGCACGAGGTGCTCGATCAGGGTGATGCCCCGCTTCACGAGCAGCTCGATGTGCACCGAGAGGAACTGGCCGTCGAACGGGATCACCTCGATGGCCGCGTTGTCCGACCCCACGGCGGCCAGATCGTGGTCGACGACGAAGTCGACGGTCGACGCGCCGAGCCCCGGTTGCATGAATGGGGGCTCTTCCATCTTCGCGGTGACATCGGCGAACAGGTCGAGCCAGCCGGTGCGCACGAGCAGGATGTCGCCGGCACGGAGGTCCACGCCGGCCGCCGCCCGGCAGGCTTCGAGGTCATCGCCGGTGATGTTGGTGCCCGGCTCCAGCCAGTCGACGCCCTGGTGGCCGGCAACGTCGAGCAGGACCGCCCGGCCGGCGAACCCGCCGGTCTTCTCGATGCCGCAGAACGGTGCTCCGTTGTGCGACGTGAAGTCGTCGGCCGAGCGGCCGTTGTAGATCTGGCGGTCGGCGTAGACGTGGCAGAGCGCGTCCATGTGCGTGCCGTTGTGCGCGGCGAGCACGAGCAGGTCCTCGTTGGCCCCCACGCCGGGCAGCGCCCCGTACGCCGCGTTCATGGCCTCGTCGGTCTGGCTGGTGAGCGTCAGGCGCTGGGGAGCCCCGCGGTAGGGGAACACCGGCGTGCCGTAGCGGGCGACCGGGAGCCCGAGGTTGTACACCTTGCCGGTGCGGCAGGCCTGGGTCGCCGCGAGCACGACGTCGGGGGTGAGGAGGTTGAGGCTGCCCCGCTCGTCGTCGGCGCCCCAGCGGCCCCAGTTGCCGGTCCGGCCGTCTGCGGTGTCTGCGGTGGTGGTCACGGGCTTCCTTTCGGGTGGGGTGGGAAGGGGGCGGTGGTGCTCCCCGACGGGTCGGGGTCAGTCCTCTTGGCGGGTCTGCGTGCGTGGGAGGGGTCAACCGCGCAGGAGCGCGCCGGGCCGCGCCGCGACGCCGTCGGGATCGACCGCGCCGTCGACGCGGATCGGCGTGCCGTTCACGATCACGTGGCGCATCCCGCCGGGCTCGTCGGCCACGAGGCGCTCGCCGTCGGCCGGGAAGTCGCGGATCCGGTGGACCGGACCCGGCGCGACGGTGTCGGGATCGAACACCGCGAGGTCGGCGTGGTTGCCCTCGGCGACCACGCCGCGGCCCGAGAACCCGAACACCCCCGCCGGCTCACCGCTGAGCTTGTGCACCGCGTGCTCCAGCGTGAGCACCTCGCGCTCGCGCACCCAGTTGCCGAGCAGGTCGGTGGGCAGGCACGCGTCGCAGAGCTGGCCGACGTGGGCACCGGCGTCGGAGAGGCCGATGAGCATGCCCTCCTGGGTGAGCAGGTCCGCGATCGTGGGCTCGTCGTCGTTGGCGAGGATGCTGCGGAACCGCGGCTCGAGGTCCTCGGCGAGCGCGACGTCGATCATCGCGTCGAGCGGGCTCACACCTCGCTCGGCGCCGAGGTCGGCCACGCTTCGCCCCACGACGTTCGGGTCGCGGGCCTCCTCGATGATCACCGTCTCCCACTTCGGCCGGAAGATGACACCGCCCTCCATCTCGGCGAGCGCCCTCTCGCGCCACGCAGGGTCGGAGTAGGCGGCGACCCGCTCCTCCATCGGGCGGTCCATGAGCGCGCGCCACATCGCGTTGGTGTTGAACGTGAACGGA
>BTUT01000505.1:0-2616 GCA_045862935.1 Acidimicrobiia bacterium | reverse complement strand
GCACCGCATCAGCCGCCTCCTCGAGGAGCAGCCGATCTCGAGCCAGGCCCAGCTGGTGGAGCTGCTCGCGGTCGGGGGAGTGATGGCGACCCAGGCCACGGTGAGCCGCGACCTCGAGGAGCTCGGCGCCGTCAAGGTGCGCATCCCCGGCGGCACGCTGGCCTACGCGATCCCGGAGCACGCGAAGGAGCGCTCGTCCTCCGACGACCATCTCCGTCGGGTGATGGGTGAGTTCGTGGTGGACGTCGCCCACAGCGCGAACCTGGTGGTGCTACGCACGCCTCCGGGATCGGCCCACGTCATCGGATCGGCGCTCGACCGCGCGGGTCTCCCCGACGTGCTGGGCACGGTCGCGGGCGACGACACGTTGATCCTCGTCTGCTCCGAGCGGGTCGGCGGGGCCAAGGTCGCCGCCGACCTGGCGGCGCTCGCGGGCTTGTGAAGCAATGAGCCGCGGGCGGGCACCGGGCGAGCCTCGACGAGGAGACAGGTCTGTTGGGAGCGAAGATGGGAGCTGAGCGAATGAAGTCGAAGCGGCGTGTGGTCCTGGCGTACTCGGGGGGCCTCGACACCTCGGTGGCGGTGAAGTGGATCGCCGACGAGTGGGACGCCGAGGTCATCGCGCTCGCGGCCGACGTGGGCCAGGGGGGTGACTTCGAGGCGATCCGTGACCGGGCGTTCGCGGCGGGTGCGGTCGAGGCGAAGGTGGTCGACCTCCGCGAGGAGTTCGCCCTCGACTACTTCCTCCCGGCGTTGCGCGCGAACGCGCTCTACGAGGGCAAGTACCCGCTGGTTTCGGCGCTGTCGCGTCCGGTCATCGCGAAGCACCTGGTCCTCGCCGCGCGCGAGTTCGGAGCCGACGCAGTCGCGCACGGCTGCACCGGCAAGGGCAACGACCAGGTGCGCTTCGAGGTCGGGGTGCGCGCCCTCGCACCTGATCTCGAGGTGCTCGCCCCGGTGCGGGTGTGGGGGATGACACGCGACGACTGCATCGCCTACGCGGCGAAGCACGACATCCCGATCCAGCAGAGCAAGGCGAAGCCCTACTCCATCGACGACAACCTCGTGGGCCGGGCCATCGAGTGCGGGGAGATGGAGGATCCGTGGGCGCGCCCGCCGGCCGACATCTGGGAGCTCACCGCCGACGTGGCGGATGCCCCGACCGCGCCGCGCGACGTGGTCATCCGGTTCGAGGCGGGCGTCCCCGTGGCGATGGACGGTGAGACGCTGGGGTTGCACGAGCTCGTCGAGCGCATGACACAGGCCGCCGGGGCCTACGGCTACGGCCGCCTCGACATGGTCGAGAACCGCCGGGTCGGCATCAAGAGCCGTGAGACCTACGAGGCCCCGGGTGCGCTCGCGCTCATCACCGCGCACCAGGACCTCGAGTCGATCACCGTCGAGCGCGACCTCATGCGCGAGAAGGCGCGCCGCGAGCCGCGCTACGCCGAGCTGGTCTACGACGGGCTGTGGTTCTCACCGCTCCGCCAGGCGTTCGACGCCTTCGTCGACTCGTCGCAGCGGTTCGTGACCGGCGAGGTGCGGCTCACGCTCGAAGCGGGCCGTTGCTCCCCGAGCGGACGGCGGGCCGAGCGCGGCCTCTACGACTACGCGCTCGCGACGTACGACGCGGCCGACGCGTTCCGCCACGAGGACGCGGCGGGCTTCGTGCGCCTGTGGGGGCTCTCGGTCGAGACGGTGGCCCGACGCCAGGGTGGACTCGGTTCGTGACCGCCGACGAGACGTCGCGGACGCTCTGGCACGGACGCTTCGCGGCCGGGCCCGCGGAGGCGCTGCTCGCCTTCACCGAGAGCTTGTCGTTCGACCGGCGCCTCGCCGCCGACGACCTCACGGGGTCGCGGGCCCACGTCCGCATGCTCGGGCGGGTGAAGCTGATCTCCGCGGACGAGACGGGGACGATCCTGGCTGCGCTCGACGCCGTGGGCTCGGAGCTCGAGGCGGGCTCGTTCACCTTCGCGACCACTGACGAGGACATCCACACGGCGATCGAGCGCCGGGTCACCGAGCTCGCGGGCGACGCCGGGGCGAAGCTGCACACGGGCCGCAGCCGCAACGACCAGGTTGCGACCGCGCTGCGGCTCTACGTGCGGCGCGAGGGACGCAGCATCGGCGACGCGATCCTGGCGCTGCAGGACGTGCTCGTGGCGCGTGCGGCCGACGAGGGCACCCGCGTCTACCTCCC
Source organism: Acidimicrobiia bacterium (assembly GCA_045862935.1). Lineage (GTDB taxonomy): Bacteria > Actinomycetota > Acidimicrobiia > IMCC26256 > PALSA-555 > CAIUKV01. The sequence goes on along the minus strand of BTUT01000505.1, from coordinate 413 downwards.
CGGGTACACGCACCTGCAGCGGGCGCAGCCCGTCTTGCTCGCGCACCACCTCCTGGCGCACTTCTGGGCGCTCGCCCGCGACGGCGAGCGCCTCCGCGCCGCACTGGAGCGTGCCGACGTTTCACCGCTCGGCGCCGGGGCGCTCGCCGGATCGAGCCTCCCCCTCGATCCCGACGGGACGGCGGCGGACCTCGGGTTCGCGCGACGGTTCGACAACTCGCTCGATGCGGTCTCCGACCGCGACTTCGTCGCCGAGATCTGCTTCGCGCTGACGCTGCTCATGGTCCACCTCTCGCGCATCGGTGAGGAGATCGTGCTGTGGACGAGCGAGGAGTTCGGGTTCGCCACCCTCGCCGACGAGTACGCCACCGGGTCGTCGATGCTGCCGCAGAAGAAGAACCCCGACGTCGCCG
>BTUT01000504.1:0-2634 GCA_045862935.1 Acidimicrobiia bacterium | reverse complement strand
CCCGCCGCGCGAGGTGTTGAAGCAGCCGCGGCGCTCGAGCGCGGACATGACCGACTGGGCCCGGGCGTGGCAGCGGACGCTGTTCGACCACGGCTGGCTCGTGCCCGGGTGGCCGCCCGAGCTCGGGGGTCGCAACGCCACCGCCGTCGAGCAGATGATCTACTTCGAGGAGATGAAGAAGCGCGAGATCCCGCGCACCGCGAACCCCCAGGGCCTCGGGATCATCGCACCGTCGCTGCACGACTACGGCACCGAGGCGCAGCGAGCGCGCTGGCTGCTCCCGACCCTGCGGGGCGAGATCGCGTGGTCGCTCGGCATGAGCGAGCCGGGGGCAGGCAGCGATCTCGCGTCGTTGACGACCCGCGCTGTGCTCGACGGCGACCACTTCGTGGTGAACGGCCAGAAGGTGTGGACCTCGGGTGCGCACCACTCCGACTGGAACATGTGCTTCGTGCGCACCGATCCCGATGCCCCGAAGCACAAGGGCATCAGCGTGCTCGTCATCGACATGAGGTCGCCCGGCGTGGACGCCCGGCCGTTCGCCGATCTCTCCGGTAAGGACCACACCGACTTCAACGAGGTCTTCTTCACCGACGTGGTCGTTCCGCGCGAGAACCTCCTCGGTGAGCTCAACCAGGGCTGGGCGCTCGCCGGCGGCTCCCTCGCGCACGAGCGGGCGATGCTGTGGATCGATCACGCGTACGACAGCGCGCGCGTGGTGAACCAGCTCGTCGCGCTCGGTGACCAGATCGGCCCGGAGGGTACGCGCATCGGCGACGACCCGAAGTTCCGAGCCGACGTCGCCGGCTTCTACGTCGACTCGCAGGCGCTCATGCTCATGGGCTTCCGCGGCTTCTCGAAGTTCCTCAAGGGGCGCGCCGCCCCCGAGCACTCGCTCCTGAAGCTGTTCGGGAGCGAGACGATCCAGAGGATGCTGCTCGTCGGCGTCGAGGCCCAGGGTGCCGCGGCGCTCGACGACGCCGCGCCCGGTCCGAGGATGGTCCGAGAGGGATCGTGGATCGCGGGCTACGTGCGGACGTTCGGCGGCACCATCCCCGGCGGGACGAGCGAGATCCAGCGCAACATCATCGCCGAGCGCGTTCTCGGCCTCCCGCGCGGCTGATCCGGGCTCGGCCTCTCGCGCGACGAATTCTCGCGCCGGTCCGCGCGTCGCAGGTCTCGCGCTGACCGCTCATCCGACGAGGGCCGCGACGGTCGCGACCGACGAGCCGCCGCTCGCCTTCGCGCTGTACATGGCTCGGTCGGCGCTCGCGAGGAGGCGGTCCGGTTCGGTGCTCGCGTCGCCGACGGCGACGCCGATGCTCGCGGTCACGAGAACGCGCGCGCCGTCGAAGTCGAAGGGCGCGCGGAGTGCGTGCTGGAGACGGTGGGCGATCGCGAGCGCGGTGTCGACCGACGGCACGCGGTCGGACACGGCCACGAACTCGTCGCCCCCGAAGCGTGCGAGCGTGTCCTCGGGGCGCAGCACCGACTGGAGGCGCGTGGCCACGAGCTGGAGGACGCGGTCACCCGCGGGGTGTCCGAGGCGGTCGTTGACGTGCTTGAAGTCGTCGAGGTCGAGGTAGAGCACGGCGACGAGGCCGCCACGACGGGATCGGTCGAGTGCGTTCTGCAGGCGGTCGTGCAGCAGGGTGCGGTTCGCGAGGCCGGTGAGCGGGTCGTGGAAGGCGAGGTGGCTGATCATCCGCTCGACGTGGCGCCGACCGGTGACGTCGCGCTCGATCCATGCGATCCCGAGGGCGCCTGCCCGGGCCGCGGTCGGGGGCCCGGGGATGGGCGAGGCGGTGACCGACACGTCGATCGAGCGGCCGCCGCGGTGCAGCCGGGGGGCGTCGAACGGCTCGAGGCGGGCGCCGCTGCGGAGCAGCGCGAGGGTCTCGGCCAGCTCCTGGTGCCCGACCGCCGGGACGAGGAGCGCGAGTGACCGGCCGAGGACCTCGGGCGCGTCGTAGCCGTAGAGACGGGTCGCGGCCGGGTTCCAGGTGGTGATCACGCCGTCGAGCGTGGTGGTGAGGATGGCGTCTTCGGCGGACGCGAAGAGCGCGGCGAAGAAGTCGGCGGGGGGTTGCGGCGGGTTCATCGGTGGCTCCCGGAGGGCTCCTCGTCACCAGTGTCCCGCAACTCCGGTGATGGATGGGCGATCCTGCCCGCACCGCGATGCAACCACACCGCGGGTGAAGGAGCGGTCAAGGCCCGCCGCAGGCTTGGTGTGGATTCACCCTCAGCGAGGCAGGTCGATCGTGGAGATCAGCTGGTTGACGTCGGGGAGCGGTGGCGCGAACCGGCGAGCGTCGGACGTGTAGGTCACGACCCACGAGCGCTTGTTCGCCCGGTCCAGGGCGGCGACGGTGAGGATGCGGGCGTCGAGACCCTCCACCGTGGCCGTCCACTGGATCCGCTCGGCCGGGAGGCCCGAGAGCCTCGTGCGCGAGTGCTTCTCGATCGTGGGGTCGAAGATGTCGATCTCGTCGAGAACCTTCTCTCGGTACGCCGAGCGGGAGACGGTCCGGGGCAGGTCGACGCTGAGGATGTTCACGTTGCGCCGGAACGAGCTGCTCGTCGCCGGATCGATGAAGATCTGCACCGGAGCGTCGCCGCCGCCCCGGACGGTCC
>BTUT01000503.1:0-2648 GCA_045862935.1 Acidimicrobiia bacterium | reverse complement strand
GGCCGAAGGCGCGGGTCACGTTGTAGCCGAGGAAGTCCGCGACGAAGGCGGTGGCGGGCCGCCGCCAGACGGTGGCGGCGTCGTCGTCCTGTTCGACGCGGCCCGCACGGATCACCGCCACCCGATCCGCGAGCGCGAAGGCCTCCTCGTGATCGTGGGTGACGAGCAGCACGGCGCGCTCACGGCGCCGGAAGATCGCGCGCAGCTCGTCGACGAGGTGGTCGCGCAGGGCCCGGTCGAGTGCGCCGAGCGGCTCGTCGAGCATGAGCAGGCGGGGATCCGGGGCCAGCGCACGCGCGAGCGCCACCCTCTGCTGCTCGCCGCCGGAGAGCTCGTGGACCGGCCGCGATCCGAACCCGGTGAGCCCCACCAGGTCGAGGAGCGCTGCGACGCGCGCTCGAGCGGCGCGTGGCTCGACACCCTGCATGCGGAGGCCGAACGCGACGTTGCCCGCGACGTCGCGGTGGGGGAACAGCGCGTGGTCCTGGAACATGAGGCCGAACCGGCGACGGTGGGGTGGTGTGCCGTGGAGGTCGATGCCGTCCCACCGCACTCGCCCGCCGGCGGGTTGCTCGAGGCCCGCCACCGCGCGCAGCAGCGTGCTCTTCCCGCTCCCGCTGGGTCCGAGGACGCAGACCACCTCCCCGTCGGCCACGCGCAGGTCCGCACCGTCGACCGCGGGCGGCGCGTGGGTGCCGTAGCGCACCACGAGTCCCTCGACTTCGAGCATCGTTCAGAAGTCCCCGAGCGGACCCGCCCGGAGCCGGTCGCCGAGCACCATCGCCACCGCGACGAGCACCATGAGCAGGCAGCTCGCGGCCATCGCCGCGCCGAAGCTCAGGTCGCCGGGTTGACCGAGGAGCCGGGAGATCACGATCGGGAGGGTCGGGGAGCCCGGTCGCACCACGAAGGTCGTGGCGCCGAACTCGCCGAGCGAGATCGCGAACGCGAACGCGCCGGCGACGAACAGCGCGCGGGCCGTGATCGGCAGGTCGACCGCGCGGCGGGCCCGGGCCGGGGACGCCCCGAGGACGACCGCCGCGTCGCGGAGCCGGGGGTCGATCGCGCGCAGCACCGGTGTGACGAGCAGGACCACGAACGGCAGCGCGACGAGGGCCTGCGCGAGGGGAACCAGCCACTCGGAGCCGCGCAGGTCGAGGGGTGGCTCGTCGAGCGCGACGAGGAACCCGAAGCCGAGGGTCACCGCGGAGACCCCGAGTGGGAGCGCGAGGAAGCCCTCCAGCCAGCGGGATCGTGCCCGCACCCCGGCCAGCGCGGCGAGCCCACCCACCACGACGGCGACGAGCGTCGCCACCGCGGCGAAGCGCAGCGAGTTGGCGACCGCGTCGATCGGGGCCACGAACAGGCTCGTCCCGGCGCGCACCTCGCCCAGCGCGCGGTAGTAGCCGAAGCCGGGGCCCGAAGGGGGCGTGACCGAGCGGACGACGAGCACCGCCAACGGCAGCACCACCAGCGCAGCCATCACCGCCAGGTTGGCGGCGAGCATCGCGCGATCGGCCCACGTGCGGGCGCGGTGCTCGATCTCGCGGGACGCGCGCAGTCGCTGCGGCACCGCGACCCGGCGCTCGAAGCGCCCCACGAGGAACAGCAGCGCGACGACCGCCGCCAGCTGCACGATCGACAGGGCTGCCGCCAGCGGGAGGTCGAGGAAGCGGGTGGTCTGGCGGTAGATCTCGGTCTCGACGGTGGAACGGGTGGGCCCCCCGAGGAACAGGATCACGCCGAACGACGTGAAGCAGAACAGGAAGGTGATCGTCGCCGCGGCCACGATCCCCGGCCGCAGGGCGGGCAGCGTCACCTCGCGCAGGGTGCGCCATCGGCTCGCTCCCAGCATCCGGGCCGCGTCCTCCTCGTGCGGGTCGAGGTGACGCCACAGCTCGCCGACGAGCCGTACGACGACGGCGTAGTTGAAGAACACGTGGGCGAGGAGGATGGCGCCGAGCGAACGCTCCACTCCGAGCGCGAGGAACGCGCTGGCCACGAGCACCGTGGGCATCACGAACGGGATCGTCACCAGGGCGCGCACCGCGCTGCGACCGGGGAACCTCAGGCGCGCGAGCACGTACGCACCCGGGAGCCCGAGCGCGAGGGTGAGCAGCGTGGAGAGGGCGGCCTGCCAGACGGTGAACCACACGATCCCGCGCAGGGAGCCGTCGGTGAACACGCGACGCAGCGGGTCGAGGTCGAGCGTCCCGTGAGGGGCGAGTCCCCGGTCGAGGATCGCGCCCACCGGGTAGACGAAGAAGACGGTGACGAACGCGATGGGGACCGCGGCGATGGCCCACGTCACCGCGCGCGGCCCGAGCGGGCGCGGTGACACCTCACGCGGCCCGAGCGGGCGCGACGGCACCTCACGCGACCCGAGCGGGCGCGACGTCGCCTCACGCGACCCGAGCGGGCGCGGCGTCACCGCAGCACGATGCCGGTCCACTCGCGGATCCACGCGTCGCGGTGCCGACCGATCTTCTTCGGTGGCATCGTGTACGGGTCCTCGGGCGTGCCGGCGAGCTCCACGAACACGTCGGGCAGCGGCGTGCCCGTTCGGGCCGGGAACACGAACATCTGCAGCGGGACGTCGGCTTGGAACGGCTCCGACAGGAGGAAGTCGACGAGGGCGCGAGCCGCGC
>BTUT01000502.1:0-2657 GCA_045862935.1 Acidimicrobiia bacterium | reverse complement strand
CTCGGACCCGACGGCTTCGTGTGGTCCGAACCCGACGGCGGCCTGGCCACGAGCGGCGTCGCCGCCCGCATCCCCGTGGAGGACGTGTCCGACGCGCTGCGCGCGATCGTCGCCGACGACGCGGTGCAGCGGCCGGGCACCGGGCCGATCGCGGTCGGCGCGCTCTCGTTCGATCGTCATCCGTCCGACACGCTCGTGATCCCTTCGCGGGTCATCGGCCGCCACGCCGACGGCCGCTGCTGGGTCACCCACATCGGCCCCCCGCTCGAACCGGTCCCCCAACCGCGTCCCCGCCCGACGCGGTTCACGGTGCGCGCGCTCCAGGCACGGGAGTGGTGGGAACGCGCGGTCGGGACGGCCCTCGCCGACATCGGCGCGGCGAGGTACGAGAAGGTCGTGCTCGCGCGCGAAGTCGCGATCGAGGCCGACACCGCGTTCGACGTCCGCACGGTGCTCCGGCGGCTCCGCAGCCAGCAGCCCGGGTGCATCCTCTACGCCGACGCGGGATTCGTGGGCGCGACTCCCGAGCTCCTGATCCGCCGGACCGGCCGCCGGTTCGAGTCCCGGCCGATGGCCGGCACGGCGCCCGGTGCAGCCGCCACCGAGGTCGCGGCGCGCCTCACCGCGTCGGGCAAGGACGCACGCGAGCACCGCTTCGTCGTCGACGCCGTGCACGACGTCCTTGCTCCCCTCGCCGCAACGATCACCGCACCGGGCCGTCCGGTGGTCGAGCACTTCGGGAGCCTCGCCCACCTCGTGACCCCGATCGAGGGCTCGCTGTGGGCCGCGGGACGTGACCGTCCGGGCGCTCTCGACCTCGCGTTGCTGCTGCACCCGTCGCCCGCCGTCGCGGGGACGCCGACGGACGTCGCGCTCGACGCGATCCGAGAGCTCGAGCCGTTCGACCGCGGCCGCTACGCCGGTCCGGTGGGCTGGGTCGACGCGCGCGGCGACGGCGCGTTCGCGGTCGCGCTGCGGGGGGCCGAGATCGACGGGACCCACGCACTGCTCCGTGCAGGTGCGGGGATCGTCGCCGGCTCGGACCCCGACAGCGAGTGGGCCGAGACCGCGGCGAAGCTCGAGCCCATGCTCCACGCCCTCGTGGTCCCCTGACCGTCGCCGACGCGCCCCTGACGCCCCCCGACGAATCAGCGGGACGGGGCGGCGAGCGCGGAGGCGACGGCCGCCCAGGCCGCGCGGTGCAGCGCGACGTTCTCCGCGCGGTCCGTGCGCGCGCGGACGACGCGCACGCCGCCTGCCTCGATCGCGTGGCGCACCGCGTCACCGAGCTCACGCGCGCGCGTGACGTCGACGCAACCGACGCCGTGCACCGCGGCCAGGGCGGCGAGGTCGACCCCGTGCGGTGTCCCGAAGAGCGTCTCGAAGTGCTCGGGCACGGCCTCGGCCTGCGGGAGGAACGAGAAGATCCCGCCCCCGTCGTTGTCGACCACCACGAACGTCGCGTCGATCCCGCGTCCCGTGCACCCGAGCAGGCCGCCCGCGTCGTGCAGGAAGCACAGGTCGCCGAGCAGCGCGACCACCGGCTCGGCGCTCGCGAGCGCGACGCCGATCACCGTCGAGACGAAGCCGTCGATGCCGTTCACGCCGCGGTTCGCGATGAACCGCACACCGTCGCGCGCCCGCGCGAACGACTCCACGTCGCGCACCGGCATGCTCGACGCGACCACCAGCGTGCCCCCGTCGGGAACGGCGTCGACGACGTCGCGGGCGATCCGTCCCTCGAAGAGCGCGCCGTCGACGGGGTGGTCCTCGAGGAAGCCGTCGAGCGCCGTGCGTGCCGCGGCCTCGGCGGCGCGCCACTGGTGGAGCCACTCACGGTCGGCTCGGGCGTCCCCGAAGCTGACGGCGAGCGCCCGGAGGAACAGGTCGGGGTCGGCGGCCACCCGCTCCACGGCGTCACGTCCGGGATCGAGCCACACGCCGTCGGGGTCGAGCACCACCTGGGGCACGTCGCGCAGGAGCTCGTTCGCGGCCCGGCCACTGAGCGGTGCGCCGAGCCGCAGGACGAGCTCCGGTCGGTGCGCGGCGGTGATCGCACCCGAGCGGAGGAGGGCGTCGTAGGTCGAGATCGCCGCCGGACCCCGCCGCAGCCCCGACAGCGGATCGGCGAGCACGGGCCACGCGACGACGTCGACCAGCCGGTCCACGAGACCCGGATCGGCGTCGGCCCCCCAGCCGGCGACGATGAGCCCCCTCGCCTGATTGCGCAGGCGCGCGGTGACGCGGTCCACCACGTCGCGCGGCGCAACCCGGATCGGACGCGCCGTCACCGTCCACGGTCCACCGTCGGCGCGACCCGGCGCGTCGAGCGCGGGCTCACCCGTGGGAACCAGCGGCTCGCGGAACGGCAGGTTCCAGTGCACCGGCCCCGCGGGCGGCCCGGACGCGACGGCCACGGCTCGGGACGCGGTGGCCCGCCACGTGGCCGCGTCCCCCGACGCCGCGGTTGGAGCACCGACGTCCACGAACCACCGCACCGCGTCGCCGTAGAGCTTCGTCTGGTCGATCGTCTGCCCGGCTCCCACGTCGCGCAGCTCCGCCGGTCGGTCCGCGGTGGCGGCGATCAGCGGCACGCGGCCGTGGTGCGCCTCGAGCACGGCAGGGTGGAGGTTGGCGGCCGCGGTCCCCGAGGTGCA
>BTUT01000501.1:0-2668 GCA_045862935.1 Acidimicrobiia bacterium | reverse complement strand
CCACTCACGGTCCTCGTCGATCGTCACCGCGTCATCGTAACATTGATTAAATCAATGTTGACAACATGACGCACGAGGCGCGACGCTGGGCGCATGACCAACGATCCTGCCCCTGCCCCCGCGCCCGCCGGTGCGCCCCTCTCCGGCGGCGCACCCCCGCCGCTCGTCGCGCCACGAGGTCTCAAGGGCGTCGTCGTGGCCGACACCGAGCTCGGCGACGTCCGCGGCCGCGAGGGCTTCTACCACTACCGCCAGTACTCGGCCCCCGAGCTCGCCGAGCACCGCACCTTCGAGGACGTGTGGCACCTCCTGTTCGAGGGTCACCTGCCCACGCTCGCCGAGCGGGCGACCTTCGAGCGCGAGGTCGCGTCCCTCCGCGAGCTCCCGCCATCACTCCTCGAGCTCCTGCCGGCCATCGCCCGGAGCACGCCGGTGCCGCTCGCCGGCCTGCGCACCGCGCTCTCGCAGCTCGCCGCGCTGGCGGAGATGCCACCCACCTACGACGCCGACCCGGGCCGCATCCGAGCCGACGCCATGCGGATGAGCGCAGCCGTTCCCGTGCTGGCCGCCGCGCTGCACCGGTACTCGGTGGGCAAGGCACCCGTGGCGCCCCGCGCCGACCTCACGAGCGCCGCCAACTACCTCTACATGGTCGACGGCCGCGAGCCCGACCCCGATCGGGCCCGTGCGGTCGAGCAGTACCTCGTCCTCGGCATCGACCACGGGTTCAACGCGTCGACGTTCACGGCGCGGGTCGTCACCTCCACCGGCGCCGATGTCGGGTCGGCGGTGGTGGCCGCGCTGGGCTCGCTCTCCGGACCCCTGCACGGCGGCGCGCCGAGCCGCGCCCTCGACACCCTCGACGCCATCGGCACGCCCGAGAACACCGAGGCCTGGGTCCGCGCCGCCGTCGCGTCGGGCCAACGGATCATGGGCTTCGGACACCCCGTCTACCGCACGGCCGACCCCCGCTCGGTGATGCTGCACGAGATCGCCGAGCGACTCGGCGGCGACCTCGTGGCGTTCGCCGGTCAGGTCGAGACCACGGTCGAGAAGGTGCTCGCCGAGCTGAAGCCCGGGCGTGAGCTGCACACCAACGTCGAGTTCTACGCCGGCGTGGTGATGGAGCTGTGCGGGCTCCCGCGCAGCCTGTTCACCCCCACGTTCGCGGCCAGCCGGGTGGTCGGTTGGTGCGCCCAGGTCCTCGAGCAGTCCCGCGACACCGCGATCATCCGCCCGAGCGCCCACTACGTCGGCCCGCCGGCACCCCAGCCGGTCCCGCCGGCCGTGTGACCCTCGGCTGCGCCACGGCCTCGTCGCCCGGCCATGGGACGCTGCGCCACAACATGCGGGGTGTCAACCTGCGGGGCAGGAGGTCACACGGTCGTCAGGCGGTGCGGGTGTCGGCGAGGCGGTCGGCGCCGACCGGGAGGTTGAGCTCGACCCAGCCCCGCCCGACGTCGCCGTCGGGGGTCTCGAATCGGCACAGCGAACGGGGAAAGCGCGACGCCACGCCGTCGGGTGACTGGATCATGACGGGCGCGTGGAGCTCGGGGGTCACGCGCACCTCGAGGTCGGCGATCCGCAGCTCGGCGCCCGTGAGGAGGTCGGACCCGTCGACCGCGTAGGCGACGTCGAGCGACTCCACCGCACGGAGGTCGCGCCCGGGCTCGACGAGGAACCCGGTCTGGAAGTCGGCGGCGCCCGGCACCAGGACCCGCACGCCGTGGAACCACCGGTTCCCGGGCAGGTGCCCGGCCGTCCACATCCACGGGAAGCTCCACACCCGGTTGCCCCACGAGTGGTCGCGCTGACCCGGGGCGTAGACGTCGAGGTGCGAGCCGTCGATCCCGATGTCGCCCTGCACCCAGGCGGCCTGCTCGTAGCGCGTCGTCATCGAGTACGGGAAGATCACGGCGGCGCCGCGCCACTCCAGGTCGTAGCGGAACTCGACGTCACCGTCCCCGGCGTGGCTGGGATCGAAGGCGTCGGCCGGGTTGTCGTAGGTGCGGGCGCGTCCCTCGCCGTGGATCCGCCACGCCATCAGGGCCTCGGTGCACTCCCACGTCGTGACGTAACGGTCGGTCTGCACGGTGAGCGGACCGTCGTCCACGGGGCACGGCGCCGCGGCATCGCTGATGAGCACCAGGGGCTGGCCGGGCCGCACGATCGCGGCCCAGTACCACGCGACCCCGAGGTTCGGGTACAGCCCGAGGCGCAACCAGCCGCCGCACGACCCGTCGGACGCCGCGAAGTCGTGGTACCAGGACTCGCCCCACGACCGGTCGGTGCCCGGGAGGTGGCGTTGCTCGTCGCTGCCGCGCAGGTGGAACCCGCCCATCCCCCGACGCTAGCGGAAGGCGGAGGGCGCCGGGGGCGGGCCCGCTCTCCCGCCGACCTCGGCCCGACGCACCACGGCCCGCGGGTACGCTCGTCCACCGTGCCGCGGGCACCGGGGAGAGACATGCTCGACGGGCACAGGCGAGGACGAGCGCGACGCGCGACACCCCCCGCGCGCGGCGAGCGCGCCGGGCCCGCCGCGCCTCGTGGTGGCGAGGACGGCTGGGCGGAGTACGTGATCGTCCTGTTGACGGCTGCGGTGCTGGGCTTCGCGTTCCTCTGGGCGCTCGTGCTCCACGAGAAGCCGCCCGAGGACGACCGGTCCGCG
>BTUT01000500.1:0-2702 GCA_045862935.1 Acidimicrobiia bacterium | reverse complement strand
TCCCGCGCTGCGACTCCGCTCACGCGCCCGCGGGGCGCCCCCCCCCCGACGAGGTGGTGGACGACCCGGCGACGGCCGCGTTGCTGAAGCCGTGGTACGGCCAGTACTGCAAGCGCCCGTGCTTCCACGACGAGTACCTCCCGTCGTTCAACAAGCCCAACGTGCACCTCGTCGACACCGACGGCCGCGGCGTCGAGCTCATCAACGCCCGGGGTCCCGTCGTCGACGACGTCGAGTACCCGGTCGACTGCCTGATCTACGCGTCGGGGTTCGAGGTGACCACCGACTACTCGCATCGCCTCGGCTTCGACCCCCGCGGTCGAGCCGGTCTGCCGATGAGCGAGGCGTGGGACGACGGCGCGCACACCCTCCACGGCGTGCTGGCCCGGGGCTTCCCCAACCTCCTGATGATCAGCACCGTCCAGGGCGGGTTCGGTGTGAACTTCGTCCACTACCTCACCGAGACGTCCGCCCACGTCGCCCACATCATCGACCGATGCCTGCGCGACGGGGTCGCCGAGATCGAGCCGACTGAAGCCGCGCAGGAGGAGTGGTTCGCCCTGCTGCTCACGATGCTCGGAGGCCTTGCCCGCTACAACGCCGTGTGCACGCCCGGGTACCTCAACAACGAGCAGGCCGCCGGCGACATGAGGTCGGCCCGCAACACCCCGTTCATGGGCAGCGTCATCGACTACGCCACGCATCTCGAGCGCTGGCGCGACGCGGGCGACTGGACCGGCTGCGAGGTCACCACCGCCACCTGAGCGGCCCGGGTCGGCGGTTTGACGTCCTCCTCCCGCAGGGGGACCATGGGGCAACACACCTGACGAGGGGATTGGGCGATGCTGGACGTGGTCATCAAGGGCGGCGACGTCATCGACGGAACCGGGGCCGCCCGGCAGCGGGCAGACGTCGGCATCAAGGACGGGCGGATCGTCACGATCGGTCGGGTCGACGACGAGGCCGCCGTGGTCATCGATGCGACGGGCAAGCTCGTGGCGCCCGGATTCATCGACGTGCACACCCACTTCGATGCCCAGGTGTTCTGGGACGGCGCGCTCACCCCGTCACCGTTGCACGGCGTCACCACCGCGCTCGCAGGGAACTGTGGGTTCACGGTGGCACCGCTCTCCGACGACCCGGCCGACGCGGAGTACCTCCTGCGGATGCTCGCACGCGTCGAGGGGATGCCGGTCGAGACGTTGCGCGCCGGTGTGCCCTGGAACTGGACGAGCACCGCCGACTACTACGACCGCATCGAAGCGGGAGGCGTGGCCATCAACCTCGGCTTCATGGTCGGGCACTCCGCGATCCGTCGCATCGCGATGGGGCCCGAGGCCACGCAGCGCGAGGCCGCACCCGATGAGCTCGAGCGCATGAAGAGGTTGCTGCGTGACGGGATCGAAGCCGGGGGCCTCGGCTTCTCCTCGAGCTACGCCCGCACGCACAACGACGCCGACGGCAACATGGTCCCCTCGCGCCACGCGTCCATCGCCGAGCTCGTCGAGCTCGCCCGGGTGACCGGCGAGTACGAGGGCACCGGCCTCGAGATCATCCCCCAGGTCGGCCCGTTCGATCAGTGGGCGATCGATCTCATGGTCGACATGTCGGTGGCGGCGCAGCGACCCATGAACTGGAACGTCATGGCCGTCACCCGCAACAACGTCGACGAGTGCCGCCAGAAGCTCACCGCCGGTGACCTGGCGCGAGCCAAGGGCGGCAAGGTCGTCGCCCTCACGATCCCCATGAGCTTCGGCACGCGACTCTCGTTCGCGAGCGGCTTCGTGCTCGACGCGATGCCCGGGTGGGAGGGTCCGATGCACGCGTCCCGGACCGAGAAGCTGGAGCTGCTGTCCGACCCGGCGGCGCGCGCCGCGCTGAACGAGCAGGCCCAGTCCCCCGACAACCCGCTGCGGATGCTCGCCGACTGGGGCTCCAAGATCGTCTACGACGTCGTGGCGCCCGAGAACGAGGCCTACCGCGGCCAGACCGTGCGCTCGATCGCCGAGGCCGAGGGCCGCGAGCCGTGGGACGTGCTCTGCGACATCGCCGTGGCCGACGAGCTCAACACCAGCTTCGGCACCCCCACCCCGCCGGAGTCGTTGGAGGACTGGCAGGCCCGGCTCGAGATCTGGCGCGACCCGCGGGCGGTCATCGGGGCGTCGGACGCCGGTGCGCACTTCGATCTCCTCGCGTCGTTCAACTACGGCACCGCCGTGCTCCAGCGCGCGGTGCGAACGCACCAGGTGCTCTCGTTCGAGGAGGCCATCCACCTGATGACCCAGGTGCAGGCCGAGCTGTACGGCCTCCGCGAGCGTGGGGTCCTCCGCGAGGGCTGGCGCGCCGACGTCATCGTGATCGACCCGCAGACGGTCGGCACGGAGGACGTGGCCATGCGATTCGACCTTCCCGGCGGCCAAGGACGCTTGTACGCCGACTCGACCGGGGTCGACCACGTGCTCGTGAACGGCGCGGTGATCGTCGCCGACGGCGCGCTCACCGCGGCACGACCCGGCACGGTGCTGCGCTCCGGCCGCGACACGGCGACCCCTTCGCTCGTCTCGTGAAGGCACGCGCCGCGTTCGACGACCTGCTGGCGACGTTGCGTCAGGCCGCCGACGAATGGGTCGTCCCCGGCCCGGCGATGTCGGACGACGAAGTCGCGGAAGATGCCGTGCTTGGTGAGGGCGCCGAAATCGGCC
>BTUT01000499.1:0-2712 GCA_045862935.1 Acidimicrobiia bacterium | reverse complement strand
CGCTCGCGGAACGCCTTGGCCCGGGCCAACATCGCGTCGAGCTCCGCCTCGGTCCCCACGGAGAACCCGTAGTGGTCGAGGCGAGGGCAGGTCATCGGCGGCTCGTCGCCCGCGATGAGGAAGACGAACTGCTCGATCGCATAGCACCCGAAGACGAGGCGGCGCCGGTCCTCGGTCATCGTGGGGAGCTCCTCGAAGCCGAAGACCTCGCCGTAGAAGCGCACGAGGTCGGCGCGGCCCTGCTCGTCGAGCAGGTCGGGCGACACGCTCATCGCCACGTGGTTGAAGCGCGGTGTCCGGGTCTCGGTGGTGGTCATCAGGTTGCTCCTGGGCTTCGGGGGTCGGGGTCCCGTGGGCGCGGCACGATCATCACCTTGCCCGCGAGCGCACCGTCGTGCAGACCGCGGATCGCATCGAGCATGCCGGCGAGCGGCACGTCGCCGGGTTCGATGAGCACGTCGCTGGGGAATTCGGGTCGGGCGAGCAGCTCGAGCGCCCGTTCGAAGCCGTCGGCGTCGTACACGAACGCACCGGTGATCGTCAGCTCGTTGAGGAGGATCCGGTTGTTGTCGAAGCGCGGCCGCTTGATCCCCGCACCGACGAGCACCAGCATGCCGGCCCGCTTGAGCTGGCCGAGCGCCGCCTCCATCGCGGTCGGGTGGCCCGAGCACTCGAGCGCGACGTCGAAGGGCGCGTCCACGATGTCATTGGCCGACGGCGGCACGACGAGGTCGTGGGGCTCCACGGTCACTGCCCCCAGCCGCTCGCACAGGTCGCGCCGGTTGGGGTGCGGCTCGCTCACCACGATGTCGGTCACGCCGCGCGCGCGGGCCGCCGCCACCGACAGCGCGCCGATGGGCCCGCCCCCGGTGACGAGCAGCCGCTGACCGGCGCGCACGCCACCCCGGGTGAGCCCGTGCAGCGCGACGGCCAGCGGCTCGGCGAGCGCCGCGGCGCGCATCGAGACGCCGTCGGGGATGCGCAGGATCGACCGGTCGGTGGTGAGCTTGTACTCGGCGAACGCGCCGTCGGGGAACTCGTCCACCCCGACCGACGCGCGCCCAGCGCACAGCGACGGCCGACCGGCGAGGCAGTACTCGCACTCCCCGCAGCGCGGCGTCGGTCCGCCGACGACCTGGTCGCCCGGCACCCAGTCGGTGACCGCGCTCCCCACCGCGACCACCGTGGCGCTGTACTCGTGACCCTCCACCGACCCCGGCCGGCCCCAGCCCTCGAGCACGAAGTGGATGTCGCTCCCGCACACGCCGCAGTGACTCACCTCCAGGAGCACGTCGTGGTCGCCGAGCGGCGGCAGCGGCCGCTCCGCGACCTCGACCTGTCCCGGCGCGGTGTACACGGCGGCGCGGTGCGAGGTGGGCAGTGAGGTCTGGGTGGGAGGCACGGCCGGAGTGTGGCCAACACCTGACGCCAGCGTCAAGCATCGTCCAGAATGGGGCATGCGCCGTCGCACCCACGCGGCGACCCTCGGCTTCGCCGTCGCCGCGCTGCTCGTCTCGGGCGCGCCGCCGGTGGGCGCCACCGGGACCGGGAGGGCCGGGGCCGACATCCGGGTCGTCAACGCCAACATCCTCCACGGGACCTTCTGCGACGACCGCGCCGGCTGTCAGGCGTCCGATCGCGTCGACCTCTTCCTGCGCCAGCTCGAGGAGGCGCGCTGCCCCGAGGTGGTGGGCCTCCAGGAGGTGAACGCCGACCTGCGCAGCCTCTTCACCGCGCGCCTGAGGTCGATCTGCAGCGGCAGCTACCGGGCCGTGTTCGACGACGTCGAGGGCAACGACAAGGAGTACGTCCTCACCACGCTCCCGGCGAGCAGACCGAAGGTGCTGGCGCTCCCGGGTGGCCTGCGCTCCGCCTCACGGGTCGAGCTGCGCTCGGACCTGGGCCCGGTGGTCCTCGTGGTCACCCACCAGGACAGCGACGCCGTCTTCCCCGCCTGCCGCAACGACATCGACCGCTACCGCTGCCCGAAGCCGTGCCCGGTGGGCACGACGTTCCCGACCTGCCAGACGATCCTCGGCGAGCGACTCGCGGACGGAGCCGGGCCGAAGCGGGCGATCCGCATCTACATGGGCGACTTCAACCTGCCGCCCGGCACCCCCCGATACGCGGCGCTCCGGGCCAACGGGTGGCTCGACTCCCATCTCGAAGCCGGCAACCCCGAGTGCGATGCCACCACCGGGAGCCAGTGCAGCGCCGGGCGCAACGACACGACCATCGCCGCGCTGAAGGACCCCAACGCCCGCGAGCACGAGCGCATCGACTACATCTTCGTGAAGGCCCCGAGGTGTGACGCACGCTTCGACAGCGACGACGACACCGACGGCGACGGCGTCGGTACCGGCCTGTTCGCGGCGACTCCCGCGGTGAACGGGCCCGGCGGTCTCGTGTGGGTCTCGGACCACACCGCCAACGGCCTGGACCTCTCCTGTGCCTGACCCTGTGCCTGACCCTGTGCCTGACCCTGGAGGATCGGGCAAGATGGGGCCCACGCCACGACGCTCAAGGACGAGGGGGACGTTGACCGCGATGAGCGCAGACCTGGTCATCCGAGGGGGAACGGTGATCGACGGCACCGGTGCTCCCGGCTACCGAGCCGACGTCGCCGTCCGCGACGGTCGCATCTCCGAGATCGGCCAGGGCCTCAGCGGTCGCCGGGTGCTCGAGGCCGACGGGCACGTCGTGACCCCGGGC
>BTUT01000498.1:0-2717 GCA_045862935.1 Acidimicrobiia bacterium | reverse complement strand
CCGATCCGGGCCATGAGCGCCTTGAGGCTGGTGCCGCTCGCAGCGGCGAGAGTCGCGGCCGTATGGCGCAGGTCGTGGAACCGTAAGCCGGTGACACCGACCTCGGCCGTCGCCGGCTCCCAGACCCGGCGGCGGAAGTTGCTGCGCCGCATGGGCTCGCCGTCGGCACTCGGGAAGACAAGCCCGTCGGGCCCGGGAAGCGCGTAGAGGTCGATGTGCACGGCGAGGGACCGGGCGACGAAGGACGGCATGCCGATGGTGCGTTTCCCGGCCGCGGTCTTCGGGGGCCCGAACGAGAGCTGGCCGTTGACCTCGCCGAGCTTGCGGGCGACGGTGATGAGGTTGCGGTCGAGGTCGACGTCGCATCGCCGGAGACCGGCGAGCTCGCCCCACCGCAGCCCGGTGTATGCGGCCGCAAACACCATCGCCTCCCAGCGGGGGCCGACTGCGGCGGCGAGGTCGGCGACCTGTTCGGGGGTGGCGATCTTCATCTCGGAATGGCGTTCGGTGCCCGCACCCTTGAGCGTGCAGGGTGAGCGGGCGATGAGCCCGGCGTCGACGGCGCCGTCCATCGCGCCGGCGAGGCAGCGGTAGGCCTTCGCGACGGTGTTCGGGCTGAGGCGGCTCGAGTGGAGGTCGGCGAGCCAGGCCTGGACCTCGCGCGCAGTGATCCGCCCGACGGGCATCGATCCGAACCGCGGGACGATGTGCTTGCGGAGCAGGTACCGGTAGAGGTCCTGGGTCGCCGGGGCGATCATCGGCGCCTTGGTCGCCATCCACCGCTCGGCCCATTCGCCGAACGGGAGGTCGCCGAGGCGGGGGTCGTGCCAGTCGCCGCGGGCCATGTCGGTCTCCACGGCCGACAGCCACCGCTGCGCGTCGGCCTTGGTCGCGAACGTGGACGGTGCGCCGATGCGGTTGTCGGCGGCATCCCAGTAGCGGGCCTGCCACCGTCCCGACGGGAGCCTGCGCACTGATCCGAAACGCCGTCGTGTGGCCATAGCTCAGCCTCCAGATGGTCGAAGTCATCGAGGCCGAGTGAACGGCGAGGCCCTGGGGGCAGGTCAGATCGTAGGACGATGGTGCGACGGCCAGCCTCCACGCTGGATCACCACGTCATCCAGCCCTCCGTGCGGGGCGCCTTCGGGAGCACGTCGTCGCCGCGGCGGAGTCGAGAGCGCGTTTCATGGCGCGCCTGACGGTTGGACGCGCGGCGGGCGAGCTTGTGCTCGTGCCGGTACCACGGCCGCGAGAGGCGCCGCTGCTCACGCTCACGTTCGTACCGCCGACCCATGGTCGGAGCCTATGGCTGGGCTGGGACAATCAGGCCGAGCGTTCCGGGCGCTGGCGATGCCCGTCGACCCACGCGGCGATCTCGTGCGGGTCGAAGCGGAGGAGGTGTCCCCACTTGATGTAGGGGATGCGGCGTTCGTGGACGAGGCGCCGGACGTGGCGGACCTCGACACCGAGCGCGTCGGCGACCTCGGCGATGCTGAGCAGCCGTTCGGGCAGCGGCGGGGTGGCGGACTTCGAAGCGGTCGACATCACGGTCTCCTCGGGTCACTGGACGGGGTGACTTGGTAAGCCCGTTACGACGCCACGACTTCGCGTGGCGTGTGCAGAAAGTTCGTCCGCGACGCGCCGGGCGTGTCCGGTCATCCGGAATCGCTTGTCGGTTCTGCACGTCGGCGCGACAAGCGCTGACGATGGTGAACACGATTGCAACCTGCGGCTGCACGCTCGACGGGTCGTCGCGCGGGATGCGGGCATAGCGCGGTGGCGTGGTTCCGCCCGATGGGCGCGGACGAGGTGACGTATCACCGGTCGACGGTCCTCGACCGCAGCGACGACCACCCGGGTGCGGCGCTCGCCTACTACGGGTCGCGTGGGGAGACGCCGCTGCGCTGGGCCGGTGCGGGCGCAGCGCGTCTCGGCCTCGCGGGCGAGGTCACGCCGGCTGGGTACGACTTGGCGTTCGGGCCCGGCGGGTTCCGCCACCCGGAGACTGGCGAGCGGTTGGTGGGGGCGCGCCGGCCGGGGTTCGAGCTCGTGGTGTCGGCGCACAAGAGCGTCGCGGTCCTCGGCGTGATGGACCGTGCGGATGACATGCATGCGATCCTCGACGTCGAGACGAAGGCGACGATGGACTGGCTGGACGGCTGGTTCTCAGAGCGCGGTGGGCGGCGGGGCAGGGTGCAGGAACGCACCGCCACCGGCGGCCTCGTCTGCGCGGTCACCCGGCACGCCACCTCGCGGGCGGGCGACCCGTCGCCGCACGACCACGTTCTGGTCGCGAACGTCGTCGAGATGCTCGATGCTCATGGCGGGTTCAAGGGGCTGGACAGCGCAGCACTGCGCGACACGGTCGAAGCCGCCACGATGGTCGGCCGCCTGCACTCGGCGGCCCGCGCGGTCGAGCTGGGCTTTCGGATCGAGGCGGACGACGGTCCGTCGGGCAACCTGCGCCACTGGCGGGTCGCCGGGATCCCCCAGGCGGTGTGCGCGGTGTTCTCGAAGCGGTCCGACGAGATCCTCGACCACCTCGAGAAGACCGGCCTCGACGGCTACCGGGCGCGTGGGCTCGCGGCCCGCGCCACCCGCAGCGTGAAGCGTCACACGGGCGCCGAGGAGCTGCTACCCCGGTGGCGAGCCGAGCTCGCCGAAGTGGGGTGGCCGATCGAACGGCTCATCGCCCACCTCGAGCAAACGGGACGTCT
>BTUT01000497.1:0-2723 GCA_045862935.1 Acidimicrobiia bacterium | reverse complement strand
GATGAGTCCACCACCGACGACCGCGACCTTGTTCCAAGCCATGTTCAACCCTCCTGGGTCGCGTCGGCGGCGCGTGCTTCGGAGCGGATGCGCGCCTTGTAGCCGTAGACGGGGACCCCGCGCTCGTGCGCGTATCGTCGCAACACGAGGTCCACCTCGGATCCGATGGTGAGCTCGGTCGCGTCGCCCACCACCTGCAGCATCACGCGTGCGCCGTCGTCGAGGTCGACGACCGCGAGACCCAGCGGCGCCTGGAACGGCGCAGGCATCGTGTGGTTGACGACGTAGGTGTGCACGATGCCGTGGCGCGCGATCGGCTCGAGCACGAACTTCGACGAGCCGCAGCTGATGCAGTGGGGGTGGATCGAGGGCGGGGTGTTGATCGTGCCGCAGTCGACGCAGCGGGAACCGAGCAACCCGAGGATCTCGTCGGCCCCGCGCACGAGCTGCGCGCTCTCCGGAGGAACGCCCATGGGCACGGTCTCGCCCGTGGGGACGAGCACATTGCGGGCGCGCAGCACCTCGTTGTAGGTCGCGGCGCGGCCGCCGGCGAGGATGTCGTGGATCTCGGCGGCGCCCGGCACCGGCCGGTCGGCGTTGATCACCACCCCGGTGGCCCGTCCGCCCCCGAAGCCCACGATCGCGACCCGTCCGGCGGTGTCGAGCGCGGCGATGCCGCCGAGGAGGGGTGCCGCCGCGCCGGTGTCGCCGACGGCTGCGTAGACGCCGGCCGACGCCGGAGTGCCGGCACCCAGCTGCTTCGCGACGGTCGCGCCGAGACGCCCGTCGGGATCGGGCAGTGACCACGCCGACACCTCGAGCGCCGCGAGCTGCGCGCCGAGGTCGCGCATCGTGGGCAGGAACACCTCTTCGCGGAACAGACGACCGTCGTAGAGATCGCGGGTCGCCGGCTCACGGTCGCCGCGGTAGCGGTCGAGGAAGGGGTGCGAACGGGTGACGCGGACCCCGAGCGACGCGGCACCGTCGTCGTTCGCGAGCACGAACGCGGCTGCCCCCGCGCCCGAGCGCTCCTCGAAGGCGGTCCCGGGGCCAGGGAGGATCGCGTCGGACGCGACGACGAGCGCGACGCGAGCCGAGCCGGCGGCCACCGCGTCGGCCGCGCCGAGCAGCGCCTCGAGCCCCGCGTGCGCCGACCCCGCGCACAGCGCGCCGCCCGACTTCGCGGACAGCCCGATCGTCGCGGCGAGGATCGCGTGGCTGGGGCCCTCGGCGAACGGTGGGCGCGTCGTGCCCCACCACAGCCCGTCGACGATGTCGGTCTGGAGTCCCGAAGCAGCGAGGGCGCGCAGCGCCGCGTCCGCGGCGAGCGTGAGCACGTCCTCGTCGGGCGGACAGGCCGCGGCATGGCCCCGCCCGCCCTTGCGGCCCCAGGCCGCGGCGACCTCGGAGGCCGGGAGCCGCCAGGCCGGCACCGCGGCGCCCACGGCGATGATCTGCACGGGATTCGTCACGCGGGCGATGCTACCGAAGCCTCGTCCGGAGGTGACGAGCGTGTCAGCGTCGCGAGCCGGCGCTGTCGACCAGGGGCGCGCCGGCCGACGCCACCTCGAATCGGCCGGGCGTCTCGAGCGCGGCGATCGCCCGGCCTGGATCCGGGCCACGGTCGAGCGTCGCGGCCCAGAACGCCGCGGTGGCCGTCGCCAGGGACTCCGACGTCTCGGGGTCGGGAGCGTAGAGGAGCGCGGAGTGCCCGCCGCCCACCACCGTGACGAGGAACCGGCGGCCCGTGGCGCGGTCGAAGACGGCGCGACTGTTCGCCGCGGGGATCGTGACGTCGTCGCTCCCGTGGACGAGCAGCATCGGCAGTGCGGCCGCGCGGCGGTCGGTGCCGTCGAGCAGCGCGACCCCCGCGAACGTCGTGACCGCGTCGACGCGCCTGTCGGCGTGCTCCCCGTACGCGACCGCGAGCGCGGTGATCGCGCCGAGCGAGTGCCCGGCGATGCCGATGTGGCGCTCGTCGACCAGGCGGCCGAGCCCGGCGATCCCGCGCCCCGAGAGCATCGTGTCGATCACGAACGCGACGTCGCCCGGCTGCGCGCCCCAGTCGTCGAGCGCAGCGAGGGTGCTGCGCGCGCGGCTGCTGGCCGGGAAGTCGGGTGCAGCCACGACGTACCCGAGCGAGGCCCAGCTGCGGACCAGCGCGGGCGCGAGCGCGCCCCGACTTCCGTTGCCGTGAGCCCAGACGATGAAGGGAAGGCGTCTGCGCTCGATCGGCGGCGCGTTCGCGATCGGGGAACCGCCGGACGGTCCTCTCGCCGGGTACCAGACGGTGACGGGGAGCGTGCGGGCCGCCGCCGCCGAGAGCCCGACCGCGGGGATCTCGGGCGTGGGCCGGGACGGGTCGACGAGGGTCGCGACGCGGACACCCACGGCGTGGACGCGCCGGACCGGGCGCGGCGGGCCGGCGTCGCGCGCCGACGCGATCGGCGCACTGCCCAGCGCGAGGAGGGTCGCACCGAGCGCGACGCCCAGGACAGCGAGCTGCCGGACGGAGGGTCGAGCAGGCACCCTCCCAGCGTATGGACCGTCAGCCGCCCATGCCGAGCAGCCTCTCGCGCCGCACGGCCCGTGAGGCGCGCATCAACGCGAGCACCGCGCCGATCCACGCGGCGGCGCCGACCCACAGCGCGACCACGCTCCCCTCGAACATCGAGCCGCTCGCCACCGTGTACGCGATCAGGATCAGCGGCAGCGTGACGAGG
>BTUT01000496.1:0-2724 GCA_045862935.1 Acidimicrobiia bacterium | reverse complement strand
GTCGGGCGTCGTCGCGACGGATGAAGCGCACTACGTCGAAGCCGTCGACTCGCTCGCTCGCGACCGCGCGCTCCGTACACGGATGGCCGGGGCCGCGCACGAGCACGCCCGGGCCGCGTTCGACCCGCGCGCCGGCGTGCGTCGAGTCGACGAGCTGCTGCGAGCGCTGCGCTCCGAGGGTCGCCAGCGGGACGAGGCGGTCTCCTGGGGCGCGACTCCCGGTGCCTGGTTCGCGACTGCGCTCGCCGGAGAGGGCACGGCCTTCGTCCGCGCGCTCGGCGCCGGCCCCGGGGGAGACGCCGGCGCCGAGGCCGCGATCGCGGCGGCCGGGGACCTGGTGATCGCCGGGGAGGGCGGGTTGTTCCAGTGGCGCAACGCGCATCCCGACGATCCCGACCTGCGGTGGTGGACGTCGCTGGTCCTCGACGCGCGCGGCGAGTCCGAGCGGGCGGCTGCGGAACGCTTCGCGGCGCGCGACCTCCGTGCGGGTGTCGCATGACGGCCCGCGGTCGGCTTCCTCGGCTCGGTCGGCTTCCTCGGCTTCCTCGGCTTCCTCGGCTCCCGAGCGACCACGAGCGCGACGTGCTGTGCGCCGCGACGCTCCGCGACGAGCGGGGGGTCGCCGCGTGGGAGCGCATCCGGGCGACGTTCGACCCCGACACGCTGTCCCCACCGGCGTACGCCCTGCTCCCCCGCCTCGCCGCGAACCTCGAGCGCATCGCCCCCGAGTTCCCGGGCCTGGCGAGGTTGCGGGGCTACCGGCGACACACCTGGACCGCGAACCAGGTGGCGCGGCGCGCGCTCGCCGGGGTCGCCACCGAGCTGGACCGGGCCGGGATCTCCACTCTGGCCTTCAGCGCCGCGGCTGGTGGCGTCGTCCCCGGGGCCGAACCCGCGCTGCGCCGAGTCCACGTCCCGAGCCTGCTCGTCCCACCGGCCGACTGGTCGGAGGCCCGGAACGCACTCGCGCGCGCCGGCCATGAGATCGGGCCGCCCGACCCTCCGGGACCGGTTCCCATCGCGTGGTCGTGCACCCTGCGCGACGGCGACGGGATCGCCGTCATCGTCGCTCGGGCCCCCTCCGCTCCCCTCAGTCGGACATTCCCGAGCGGCTCGACCACGGCGCTCTGGAGCGAGTCCGCGACCGTCGAGATCGCCGGTCGATGCCAGCCGTGCGTGGGTCCGCACGCGGCACTCGTGATCGAGTGCGTCGACGCAGTCGCGGGGGCACCGGCCGGACGGCTCAGCGCGCTCGCCGAAGTGCACTCGATCGCGTCGTCCCCGGATCTGGCCTGGGACCGGGTCGTGGAGTACGTCCGCGAGCAGCACGGCGCGCTGCTGGTGCGGGACGCCCTCGATCTGGCAGGAGCACTGCTCGCACTGGAGATCCCGGCATCGGCCGCACGCGACCTCGACGCACTCCACCTGGGTGTGCGCGACCGCGTCGCGTCGACCATCCACGAGCTCCCGACGTTCACGGTGCCGTTGCTCGGCGGCTCGCTCGACACCGTGGCCCGCGCGTTCGCCGCGACCGCGCCGCTCCCGGCGCGCGAGGCGCTCGAGGTCGGGTTCGACTTCGTGCGGGCGCGCTGGGACATCGACGCCTGGCGCGCGGCACCTCGCCAGATCGCTCGCAAGGCCCGCGCTGCGGCGCGCGGCAGGACGCGTGACCATGGGTGACCCGCGGAGCGCCCCTCGGTAGGCTCGTCGGCCGACCCCCGCGCCCGTAGCTCAGGGGACAGAGCGGCGGACTTCTAATCCGCTGGTCGGAGGTTCGAATCCTCCCGGGCGCGCTGCGCGGTCACCGCAACCGCGGACGACCGCGCACGGGAAGGATGCGGGTCACGCCACGAGTGGAGCTCGGATCCGAACCGACGATGTCCGACGGAGGCGGCCATGCCCCAGATCCCGAAAGACCCCAGGTCGTTCTTCAAGGCGCCCCAGGGCAAGGACCAGGCCGAGAAGGTGCGCGACCAGGTGCAGCGCCAGGCCGGTGTCGGTCCGGTGGAGGGCGGCGGCAGCAGCCTGTTCACCGAGCCGGTGCTCGTGGTGAACCAGAAGACGAAGATCATCGAGCTGGTGAACGAGCACGAGGTGTTCGACCAGCACGGCAACAAGATCGGCTCCGTCGCCGAGATCGAGCAGAGCCAGCTCAAGATGGCTGCGCGGCTCGTGTCGAGCCTCGACCAGTTCTTCACGCACACCTTCGAGATCCGCGACGCCGCCGAGCAGCCGGTGCTCCGACTGGTGCGCCCACGCAAGCTGGGCAAGTCGCGCTTCGAGGTCACGCTCCCCGACGGCACACCGGTCGGCGAGGTGCGCCAGAAGAACATGCTCGGCAAGATCCGGTTCCACCTCTCGGCCGGTGGCCAGGAGATCGGCCAGATCAAGGCCGAGAACTGGCGGGCCTGGAACTTCCACGTCGTCGACGCGCACGGCGACGAGGTCGCGCGGATCACCAAGACGTTCGAGGGGATCGCGAAGACCCTGTTCACGACCGCGGACAACTTCGTCGTGCAGATCCACCGGCCGTTGGAGGAGCCCCTCCGCTCCCTGGTGGTCACGGCCGCGCTGTGCATCGACACGGCGCTGAAGCAGGACGATCGCGGGTTCAACTAGCAGCATGCCCGGCCCCGGAACGACCGCGCCGGCCGGGTAGCATGGCCGGTCCCTGGTGGCCGTAGCTCAGCTGGTCAGAGCGCCGGGTTGTGGTCCCGGAGGTCG
>BTUT01000495.1:371-2725 GCA_045862935.1 Acidimicrobiia bacterium | reverse complement strand
TGGAACGCCAGGGACGACGGCACGTAGCGCACCCGGTGCCCGAGGAGCCACAGCCGCCAACCCAGGTCGACGTCCTCGAAGAACATGAAGTACCGGCCGTCGAACCCGCCGACCCGGCGGAAGACCCGCGCGTCGACGAACATCGCCGCGCCCGAGGCGAAGAGCACGTCGGACTCCTCCTCGAGGGTGTCGAGCGCCTCACCGCCGACGTGCACCTTGTGGCCGTGGCCGTAGTAGAACAGCGCACCACCCACATAGTCGATCTCGCGGCCGTGCCAGTCGAGGATCTTGCTCGCCACGCACGCGACCGACGGGTCGCGCTCGAACGCGGCGACGGCGCCGCGCACCCACGCGGGGTCCGGGCGCGCGTCGTTGTTGAGGAACGCCACCCACTGCCCGCGTGCGGCCTCGACACCGCGGTTGCACCCGTCCGCGAACCCGACGTTCTCGTCGAGCGCGATGACCTCGACGTCGGGGAACGCGGCACGGATCCGGGACACGCCGTCGTCGCCCGACGCGTTGTCGACGACGATGACCTCGAGCCGCTCGGCGGGCCAGTCGAGGCCTCGGAGGCCGGCGAGGCACTCGAGCGTGTCGTCGGTGCCGCGGTAGTTGACGACCACCACCGACACCAGTCCCGGCTCGACGAGGTGCTCGGTCACGATCTCTGCTCCTGCTCCGGGTGCTCGGGCTGCTCCGCGCGCGCCGTGTGCGTGGCGCGCGCCAGGCCCTCCGCGTCGGACTGTTCGACGGGCGGGCGCCACTCGCCCCCGAGCGAGAGCACGCCCACGCTCTCGTGGGGCTCCCCGGGCTCGACGTCGAACCGGAAGGCGCGCAGGCGGACGTCGATGTGCTGCGTGCACGAGAAGTCGACGAGCGACACCCCGAGGTCGTAGGACCCGGGCACGAGCAGGAGGCGGGGCACGGCGAGGTCGACGTACCCGCGACCCTCGATCCGGTCGGGGACGGCGTCGGCCTCGCGGGTGTTGGGGTTCGTGACGAGGAAGCCGTCGAGGTTGTGGATCGAGATGCCCACCACCGGCTTCTCGATGGGCTCGGCGGCGCGGTAGTGGAGGCGGAACGTGACCCGTTCACCGGTGCGGACCTGGGTGACCTCTCGCCCGCCCGCGTCGAGCATCTCCACGCGCTCGATCCGACCCTCGCCGCTCCCCCAGCGCATGCCCCGGCCGTCGGGCACCGCGTCGGTGTGGACGTCGCCGAGGTAGTGGTCGATCACCTCGCCCGCGGGGCCGACCGCGACGAGCCGCCCGTGCTCGAGGAGCGCGACGCGGTCGCACATGTTCCGGATCGTGCCGAGGGCGTGCGACACGATGACGATGGTCTTGCCCTGGGCGCGCAGGCCCGAGAACTTGTCGGCGCACTTGCGCTGGAACTGCTCGTCGCCCACGGCGAGGATCTCGTCGACGAGGAGGATGTCGGGTTCGACGTTGATGGCGACCGAGAACCCGAGGCGCAGGTACATCCCCGACGAGTAGTTCTTCACCGGCGAGTCGATGAACTCCTCGATGCCCGCGAAGTCGACGATGTCGTCGAAGCGCTCGTCGAGCTGCTTCTTCGTGAGCCCGAGGATCGCGCCGTTGAGGTACACGTTCTCCCGACCGGAGAGCTCCGGGTGGAACCCCGCACCGAGCTCGAGCAGCGCCGAGATCTTCCCGTCGGTCGCGATCGTCCCCGCTTCGGGCCGGAGGATGCGCGCCATGCACTTCATGAGCGTGCTCTTGCCCGACCCGTTCTCACCGATGAGGCCCATGGTCGTGCCCGCGGGCACCTCGAGCGACACGTCCTTGAGCGCGTCGAACTCCGTGTAGCGCGCGCGGCGGCCGCGCATGAACGCGGCCTTCAGGGAGTTGTTGCGCTCGTGGTACAGCCGGTAGCGCTTCGAGACGCCCTCGACCCGGATCGCGATCGGCCGCACCGGGACGCCGCCCGGCGCGGGCGCGGTGCTCACACCTCCTCCGCGAGCCGTCGATCGAGCTTCGCGAACACCCACAGGCCGAGCGCCCCCATCGCCGCGGCCCACGCCACGAGGTAGAGCCAGTCGCCGATCGGGGGGAAGCGCAGGTCGTAGAGCACGTCGCGGTAGGCCTCGACGAAGCCCACGAGGGGGTTCAGCTCGTAGAGCGCACGGACCGGGATCTCGTGGCCCCAGATGACCGCGTCGTCGGGCACCAGCGTCATCGGGTACACGATCGGGGTGAGGTAGAAGAGCACCTGGAGCCCGATCGCGACGAGGTGCTGGATGTCGCGGTAGTAGACGTTGGATGCCGCGAGGACCAGCCCGATCCCGAGCACGAACACGGTCTGGATCGCCATGAGCACGAGCAGCACCGGGA
>BTUT01000495.1:0-361 GCA_045862935.1 Acidimicrobiia bacterium | reverse complement strand
GCCGGCGATGACGAGGATCACCCCGACCACGCCGAGCTCGATGGCGAGCGTGACCACGAGCGACCCGACCGTCGACGCGACCAGCAGCTCGCGCGGGAAGTACACCTTCTTGATGAGGTTGGCGTTCGCCAGCAGCGACCCCATCGAGCTGTTGAGGCCGTTGGAGAAGAAGTTCCACGGGACGAGGCCGCAGATGAGGAACAGGGCGAAGCTCTTGAGGCCGCTCGGGTCGCCGGTGGGCGGTTCGATCTCGAGGAAGTACGAGAAGACGACGGTGTAGATCGCGACCGTCGCCAGCGGGTTCAGCAGGGACCAGGTCCACCCGAGGACCGAGCGCTTGTACCGGCCACGCAGCTCACGG
>BTUT01000494.1:0-2730 GCA_045862935.1 Acidimicrobiia bacterium | reverse complement strand
CGAGGAGCCCATGGTGCTGCGTGTCCGCGACACCGCCGGCAAGTGGCACCACCTCGAGACCCGGGCGCGGGACCTCACCCACGATCCGGTCATCCAGGGGATCGTGGTGACGTCGCGCGACGTCACGGAGTACCACATCGCCGAGGAGCGGGTGGCGCTGCTCTCCGACGTGCTCGAGGCGAGCACCGAGCTCGTGCTGCTCTGCTCGACCGACGCGACCGTGATCTACGCCAACGACGTCGCCCGTCGCGTGATGGGCCTGTCGGTCGGCGACCGTCCACTCGACGAGCTCGATCGGTTCCTGGTGCCCGCGTCGCGGTCTCTGGTGGAGGAGATCCGCCCCGCGATCGAGCGCGACGGAGCCTGGACCGGCGAGCTGACGTTCCAGACCGCCAGCGGCAAGGTGCTCCCGGTCGCCATCACCATCCAGCTCCACCGCACCATCGCCGCGGAGGGAGCGTTCGCCTCGATCATCGCCCACGACATCAGCGAGCTGAAGCTCATCCAGGCCCAGCTCGAGCACCAGGCCACGCACGACGCGCTCACCGGCCTCCCCAACCGTGCGCTGTTCCAGGAGATCGGGGAACAGGCCCTCGCCCGCTCGAACCGGTACGGCACGACCGTGGCCGTGCTCTTCCTCGACCTCGACCGGTTCAAGCCGGTGAACGACTCCCTCGGCCACTCGGCCGGCGACGAGCTCCTCGTGCAGGTGGCCACCCGGCTGCGCGCCTCGGTGCGCCGCGGCGACGTGGTGGCCCGCTTCGGCGGCGACGAGTTCGTGATCCTCTGCGAGCACCCCGCAGGTGCGACCGAGATGCGCGACCTCGCCGAGCGCCTCATCGCGACGCTCTCCGAGCCGGTCACGGTGGCCGACACCACCGCGACGGTGGGCGTGAGCATCGGCATCGCCATCGGTGGCGGCGGCCGGGTCACGATCGACATGCTGCTGCGAGACGCCGACGCCGCGCTCTACCAGGCCAAGGAGCTGGGCCGGGGCCGCGCGGTGCTGTAGGCGGCCGGCTCCGGCGGCAACCCCTCAGTCGAGCCAGGCGTCGGACTGCTCGAGCAGGTAGCGGCTCACCGCGAGGCAGCGGTCGAGCAGCTCGCAGGTGACCGCGTCGCCGTCACGGATCGCCAGGAGCGAGAGCTGCTGGCGGGCCACGACGCGCAGCGCCCGCTCGGGCGCCTCCGTGGCTTCGGGGATGGAGTCGATCGCCGACACCTCGAGTGGGAGGTCGGGTCCACCCACGCCCGCGAGCTCGGTGGCGAGGACGAGGAGGTCGGGCGGGCGGGTGAGGGGAGGCAGACCCCAGGTGAAGTTGAGGGGGAAGTAGAAGCGGTCGGGCGGGTCGTCCTCGTCCCCGAGCTCGATCACCGCGTCCTCGAACCCGAGCAGCACCCGCGGGTCGATCTCGAGCGACAGGTAGAGGTCGACCGGGCCCTCGCAGCCCTCCTCGGGATGCGCGTCGACCTCCCAGGTCTGGCGCAGCGAGTAGCTCTCCACGAAGTGTCGCTCGTCATGGACGTGGAACCCGTGCTCCACCGCGTGGTCCTTCAGGTCGGCGACGAATCCCGCGACGTCGATGACGGCCACTCAGTGCTTCCCTTCGGCGAGTCCGGACAGCTTCACGGCGAGCGTACGGAACGCGCGCCCACGATGCGAGATCGCGTGCTTCTCCGGCGCGCTCATCTCGGCGAAGGTGCGCCCGTCACCCTCGTCGGGCACGAACACCGAGTCGTAGCCGAATCCGCCCCGGCCACGTGGCGCCTCGGTGATCGTGCCCTCCACCGATCCGGACGCGGCGACCTCCCGTCCATCGGGCCAGCGGGCGATCGCGACCGTCACGAACCGAGCCGTGCGAGCCAGCTGGTGGTCGGCCAGGCGTTCGAGCAGCCGCGCGCGGTTGTCGGCGTCGGTGGCCTCGGCTCCGGCGAAGCGCGCGGAGCGCACGCCCGGCGCGCCGCCGAGCGCGTCGACCTCCAACCCGGTGTCGTCGGCGATCGCCGGCAGCCCCGTCGCCGCTACGAGGGCCCCGGCCTTCCGGCGGGCGTTCTCCTCGAGGGTGGTGCCGGTCTCCTCGACCTCGGGCACGCCCGGGGGTCGGGCCACGAGCTCCACCGGCGATCCCGCGTCGGCGAGGATCCGCGCGATCTCGACCGCCTTGTCGGGGTTCGCGGTGGCGAGCACGAAGCGGCGGGACACGTCGCGACAGGTCCGGCCCGTCAGTCGCGCCCGAGCGGCCGGGGCGCGGGCGCCTCGTCGAGCACCTCGCGCTGGAGCGCGAAGATGTCCCGGATCCCCGACTCCGCGAGGTCGAGCAGCGCGTCGAGCTCGGTGCGGGAGAACGGGAGCCCCTCGGCGGTGCCCTGCACCTCCACGAAGCGCCCGGCACCGGTCATGACCACGTTCATGTCGACCTCGGCCCGCACGTCCTCCGAGTAATCGAGGTCGAGGTGGGCCAGCGCGTCGACCACGCCCACCGAGATCGCGCCGCACTGGTCGGTGAGCGGGTGGGTCGCGAGCCGCCGCGCGCCCACGAGCCGCGAGCACGCGTCGTGCAGCGCCACGTAGCCGCCACAGATCGAGGCGGTGCGGGTGCCGCCGTCGGCCTGGAGCACGTCGCAGTCGACGGTGATCTGGACCTCGCCCATGGTGTCGAGGGCGGTCACGGCGCGCAGCGACCGCCCGATGAGCCGCTGGATCTCCTGCGTGCGCCCGGACGGACGGCC
>BTUT01000493.1:0-2739 GCA_045862935.1 Acidimicrobiia bacterium | reverse complement strand
ATGCCGTCGCGCTGGATCACCGCGCGCCGGTGCGCGAAGTAGATCGAGGGGAGCTCCACACCGTCCTCGGCGACGTACTGCCAGATGTCGAGCTCGGTCCAGTTGGACAGGGGGAACACACGGATGTGCTCACCCTTGCGGTGCCTCCCGTTGTAGAGGTTCCACAGCTCGGGCCGCTGGTTCTTCGGGTCCCACTGGCCGAAGTCGTCACGGAACGAGAACACCCGCTCCTTGGCCCGCGCCTTCTCCTCGTCGCGACGGCCCCCGCCGAACACGGCGTCGAAGGAGTGCTCCGCGATGGCGTCGAGCAGCGTCACCGTCTGGAGCCGGTTGCGACTGGCCCGGGGACCCGTCTCCTCGACCACCCGGCCGCGGTCGATCGACTCCTGCACCGACGCCACCACGAGCTGCGCACCGAGCTCGGCGACGCGACGGTCCCGGAAGTCGATCACCTCGTCGAAGTTGTGGCCGGTGTCGACGTGCATGAGCGGGAACGGGAGACGGGCGGGCGAGAACGCCTTCTCCGCCAACCGGAGCATGACCGCGGAGTCCTTGCCTCCGGAGAACAGCAGCACCGGCCGCTCGAACTCGGCGGCAACCTCACGCATGATGTGGATCGCCTCGGCCTCGAGCGCCTGGAGGTGCGTGAGCTGCGTGGTCATGGCGGTCCCAGGCTATCGGGCCCCCCGAGCTCGATCGCCATGCGACCTACGCTGGTGGGCGGCAGCAACTCGGGGAGGCCGCAGTGACCACGACGGAGCAGTTCGATCCGCTCGACTCGACGGCGCCGGGGTTCCACTCCGCGCTCGCGCACCTGCGCGCCGCCGACCCGGTGACCCGTTGCCCGGGCGGCCCGTGGTTCCTCGCCCGCTACGACGACGTGCTCGCCGCGACCAAGGACGTGGAGACGTTCCGGGCGAGCTTCCGGGAGCCCGGCGTCGTCGTGCCGGACGAGGAGCAGTTCGTCAACGAGATCCCGGAGCCCCGCCACGGCCACATCCGGCGCATCATCAACTCCGCGATCGCCCAGCATCGCATCGGCCGCGTCGAGCCCGTCGCCCGCGACCTCTGCCACCGGCTGCTCGACGACCTGCTCGCGCGCGGCGGACACGCCGCCGATCCGACCGCGGTTCCTACCGTCGACCTGGTCGAGGGCTACTCGGTGCCGATCCCGACCACGATCATCGGCCACCTCCTCGGTGCGCCGGTCGAGGACCATCACCGGTGGGCCGAGTGGTCCGACGAGGTGGTGCAGGGGACGTACCCGACGCAGTACCGCACCGAGCGCGGCGTGGGGCTCACCGGCGCCCATCCCGAGTTCACCGCGTACGTCGACGAGCAGATCCGTGTCCGCCGCGAAGCCGCCGATCCTCCCGACGACTTCATCACTCGCCTGGTGAACACCGAGGTGGACGGCCACCGTCTGACCGACGTGGAAGCGCGCACCCAGCTGGTGTTCCTCTTCATCTCGGGCAACGAGACGACGCGCCACCTCATCTCCAACCTGTGCTTCACACTCGCCGGCCGACCCGACGTGTTCGCCGCCTGCCGCGCCGACCGTGACCTGGTCCCCAACCTCGTGGAGGAGACCCTCCGGCTGATGTCGCCCGTCCAGTTCCTCATGCGGACCTGCACCACCGAGACGGCGCTGCACGGGGTCCCGATCCAGGAGGACGACAAGGTCGCGTTCGGCCTCGCGTCGGCCAACCGCGACGACACGCATTTCCCCGACCCGGACGCGCTCCGACTCGACCGGCCCGACCCGCGCGCCCACCTGGGCTTCGGAGGCGGCCCGCACGTGTGCCCCGGCGCGACGCTCGCCCGGCTCGAAGCGCGCGTCGCGGTGGAGGTGCTGCTCGAACGGGTCGCCTCGATGACGCTCGAACCGGGATACGCGTTCGAGAAGGTCCCGGTCTTCTGGGCGTACGGACCACGCCGGGTCCCGGTCACGCTCACCGCCGGCTGAGCGAGCCGGTGCGGCGTGCGAGCGTCGGTCGTCATCCCCACTCGCAACCGTGCGGCCCGTGTCGACGCGCTCCTCGCCACGCTCACCCGTCAGCTCGCCGATCGTCCGGACTTCGAGGTCGTGGTCGTCGACAACGGATCCAAGGACCACACCGCAGCGCTCGTCGCGCAGTGGGTGGAGCGCCACCCCATCGTCCGTCTCGTGACCGAGCCGGTTGCCGGCGTCTGCCGCGCGCGCAACACCGGCTCCGCGCGTTCGCGCGGGGAGATCCTCGCCTTCCTCGACGACGACGTGATCCCCGACGAAGGGTGGCTCGACGCCACGCTCCAAGGGTTCGCGCGCGTGCCCGACGCGGGCATCGTGTGCGGCCCCACACGCCTGCGCATCGACGGGCCTCGTCCACGATGGTTCGGACCTCAGGTCGAGTGCTGGTTCAGTGCGCTCGACTTCGGTCCGGAGCCCCGTGTCCTCGACGACCCGGACGAGGTGCCCTGGAGCCTGAACCTCGCGGTGCGAGCCGACCTGGCGCGGGCGGTCGGCGGGTTCCCCGAGCACCTCGGTCGGGTCGGCGACGACCTCCGCTCCGGCGAGGAGCACCCCTTCGTGGCCCGGGTCCGCGAGCGGGGCGCACGGGTGGCCTACGAGCCCGCGGCCAGCGTCGAGCACGCGGTGCCCGCGGAGCGCCTCCGGCTGCGATGGCTCCTTCGACGCGCATGGGCCCAGGGGCGCGTCGACCGCGCGATCCAGCGCGCGACCACCGGGGTGGCCGTCGA
>BTUT01000492.1:0-2739 GCA_045862935.1 Acidimicrobiia bacterium | reverse complement strand
GACGGCGTCAGCCTCGACGTGCGCGAGGGTGAGATCCTCGGTCTGGTGGGCCCGAACGGGAGCGGCAAGACCACCTTCATCAACGCGCTCACCGGTGTGGTCCCGGCATCCGGCTACTTCGAGGTGAACGGGATGCGCGTGCCGCTCGGCACGCCGGGCCGCAGCCGCGTCGCCGGGCTGCTCCGCACCTACCAGTCTCCCCAGACCTACGACCACCTGTCGTGCATCGAGGACGTGCTCATCTCGACGTCCGATCGCAGGCTCAACGGTGTGCTGGCGTCCTGGTTCATGCGCCCGGCGATGGTCCGCCGCGAGCGTGATCGGTGGGCCATCGCGATGGACGCGCTCGGGCGTGTCGGGCTGGCCGAGCTCGCGGAGCAGCCTGCGAGCCGGCTCACCTACGGGCAGCGGCGCCTGCTCGAGCTCGCCCGGGCGATCGCCGCCCACCCGACCGTCCTGCTCCTCGACGAGCCGTCGGCCGGCCTCGATGCGTCGGAGACCGAGGTGCTCGCGCAGCACCTCCACGAGCTCCGTCGGGAGGGCGTCTCGCTGCTCGTGATCGACCACAAGCTCGACTTCATCACCGGGCTCTGCGACCGCGTGGCCGTCCTCGAGCTCGGGCGCCTCGTCGCGGTGGGCGACGCCGCGACCGTCTTCGAGGACCAGCGAGTGGTGGACGCCTACCTCGGCGTCGCGGAGGTGGACTGAGCATGTTGGAGATCCGAGACCTCGAGGTCTCCTACGGCCCCGTGCGGGCGGTACGGGGCATCAACGTCACCGTCGACGTGGGCGAGGTCGTCGCGCTCATCGGGCCCAACGGCGCGGGGAAGACGTCCACCCTGAGGGCGATCTCGGGCCTCGTGGGCTTCGGGGGGACCGTCGCGTTCGCGGGCACCGACTGCCGCAAGATGAACGTGGAGGGCCTGGCCCGGGCGGGTCTCATCCACGTCCCCGAGGGTCGGCACGTCTTCCCCTCGTTGAACGTCCACGAGAACCTCCAGGTGGGCACCACCGCCGGAGCCGGTCGCACCGAGGGGTTCTCGATCGACGACGTCTACGACATCTTCCCGCCTTTGCAGCCGCTGATGAAGCGCGACGGGTGGGCGCTCTCCGGTGGGGAGCAGCAGATGGTGGCCATCGGCCGCGCGCTCGTGGCCAAGCCCCGGATGCTGCTGCTCGACGAGCCGTCGCTCGGGCTGTCCCCGAAGTTCACGCAGGCGGTGTACGACGCGCTCGAGCGCGTCTCGGATCGCATCCCCATGCTGATTGTGGAGCAGAACACGGTGATGGCGCTGCGCCACTGCACGCGCGCCGCGGTCATGGTGGGCGGCCGCCTCGTGCTCGAGGGCACCGCCGAGGATCTCGCCGACCGCGAGGCACTGGTGGCCTCCTACCTCGGCGAGGAGCCGGCGCTCTCCGGCGAGGAGACCGCACTCCGCCGGGAGAGCAGTGGCGTGTCTCCCGGGCCGGCCGACTCGGGAGACGCGGATGGGGGGTGACCCCCGCACGGGGGGGGTCGTCTGCTAAGAACGGTCATTACTCGGCGGGACCGACCCGCGAGACCAACATGGGGGTGAACGACCTTGAGGAGACTCAAGACCGCTGTCGTCGTCGGAGTGGCCGCGGCCACGCTGGCGTCGGTGGCCGTGGCAGCCGGTCCCGCCGGTGCCCAGGGGACGCGGGGACCGAAGGACATCTTGATCATCGGGGCCTACGAGACGAAGGGGGAGTCCTCGCAGGCGGTGCCCAACTTCGACGATGGCGCGAAGCTCGCGGTGAAGGACCTGGAGAAGCAGGGCTACAACGTCACCTACGAGCGGATCCCGGCCTCCGGCACGGTGGCCGCGTCGCAGGAGCAGGCGTTCACGCAGGCGGCGGCCAAGAGCCCGGACGCGTTCATCGGGCTCACGTCGAGCAACGTGTTCATCCCGGTGGGCCCGAAGGTGGCGGCGACCGACCAGCCGACCTTCGCGCTGGCGTCACCGTCGGAGGGCGTGAAGAACGGCCCGTCGGGCGGTGACAACATCTTCCTGGTGCGCCCGCTCAACGAGCAGACCTACGCGAAGATCTTCCAGTTCGCGTGCACCGACCTCAAGAAGCAGCTCAAGCTCAAGGAAGTGAAGATCGCGCTGAACCTGGTGAACACCGCGTTCGGCACGACCGTCGGCTCGGTGGCCAACCGGGAGGTGCCCAAGTACAAGGGCTGTGAGGTCGTCACCACGCAGACGAACTCGGCCGTGGCCACCGACATGACCCAGCAGGCGCTCGCGGTGAAGAACTCCGACGCCAACGTGATCGTGTCGGCGAACTTCCCGAACCCGAGCGGCGTCTACATCAACCAGCTCCGCCAGAACGGCGTGACCATCCCGTTCCTCGGGGGCGCGAGCGCGAACCTCGCGGTCGACGCGGGCTCGGTCCAGAGCCTGGACAACATCTGGAACACCGACGACTGCGTGCCCGATCTGGAGAAGGACAAGCAGGCGAAGAAGTTCACCAAGGCCTACGTCGCGGAGTACGGCTACCCGCCGAACTACGCGTCGGCCCAGGTGTACGACACGTTCCACATCGTGGCGAACGCGGTAGGCGCGGTGGGTCACGACTTCGCGAAGCTCAACAAGAAGTTCGCGGGCACCGACTACGACGGCGTGTGCGACTACGTCAACGACAAGAACAACGTGTTGGCGCAGTCGGTGACCATCTACAAGTACAAGGGTGCGACCGACAAGACCAAGGTGCTGG
>BTUT01000491.1:0-2740 GCA_045862935.1 Acidimicrobiia bacterium | reverse complement strand
CACGTCGCTCGCCTGCTCCTCTCCGGCATCGAGCATCCGCGCGAGCAGCTCCCGGCCCCGCGGCTCGGCCGCGTTCACGAGCAGGCGTGCGGCGACCGTCGTGGGCTCCCCGTCCGCCGCCGGCTCCTCGACGGCGAGTCGTTCGAGGAGGTCGCGCTGCGCGTCGCCACTCGCGTCGAGCGCTTCGTGGAAGGTGTGCGACCGGGCCAGCAGCTCGAACGCCGCACGGGCGTCCGGGTCCGCGAACAGCTCCGCTGCGATCCAGTCGGCCACCATCTCGGGCTCGTGGATCGCCCAACGCAGCAGGTCGAGCTCACGCCGGTCGATCGCGCGTGCTCCCGCGGTCGGTGGTGCGGGTCGAGGCTCGAGGCCGCCCACGGCGCGCCCGCGCGACCCCGCGGCCACCGCGGCCACCGCGGCCCGCAGCGCGTCGGCCTCGATCTCCAGCTGGGCTGCGAGCGCCATGACGTACTGGTCGCGGACGAGGTCGTTGGGATGCTGGGCCACGATCACCGCGGCGGCCTGGCCGATGCGACCCCGGCCCTCCGGCGTCGAGCGATCACCCGCGGCGAACAGCCGGTCGAGACGGAACTGGAGGAACGGCGTGGCCCCCTCCACCGCGGCCTTCAGCGCGCCCGGGGACTCGAGCCACACATCGGCCGGGTCCTTGCCCGCGGCCAACGACGCGACCCGGACCTCGATCTCGTACTGCGCCTCCCACCCGTACCACCGCTCCGCGGCACCCTGCCCCGCGGCGTCCGCGTCGTAGGCCAGCACCACGCGGCGCGCGAGGTTCTTCAGCGCACGCACGTGGTCGTCGGTCAGCGCGGTGCCACAGGTGGCGACCGCATTCGGGACGCCCGCGAGCGCGAACGCCATGACGTCGGTGTACCCCTCGCACACGACGACCTCACCCCGGGCCACGATCTCCGCCTTGGCCCAGTGCAGGCCGTACAGCACCCGGCTCTTGTGGTACAGCGGGTTGTCGGGCGAGTTCTTGTACTTGGGCTGCTGGTCACCGAGCGCCCGCCCCCCGAACCCCACCGGCTCGCCGCGCGCGTCGTGGATCGGGAACATCAGCCGCGCACGGAACTGGTCCTGGAGCTTGTTCGCCCGGTTGACGAAGGCCAGTCCGGCCCCGGTGATCTCCTCACGGGTGAACCTCCGACGCTGCAGGGCGCGGCTCAGATGGTCCCACTCGTCGGGCGCCCAGCCCAGCTCGAAGCGTCGAACCGCGTCACCGTCGAACCCCCGGCTCCGCAGGTACCTCCGGGCCTCGCCCGCGTCGGGCGACTCGAGGAGGAGCCGGTGGTACTCGTCGATCGCGGCACCCACCGCCGCAGAGAGACGGACGTTGCGCGACTTCGCCTCACCCGCGCGCCGATCGTCGTAGCGCAGCGTGATGCCGGACCGGGACGCGAGGCGCTCGACCGCGTCGACGAAGTCGAGATGCTCCATCTCGCGCACGAAGGTGATCGCGTCGCCCGACCGGCCGCAGCCGAAGCACTTGTAGAGGTGCAGCTCGGGGTTCACGTAGAACGACGGCGTCTTCTCCTGGTGGAACGGGCAGAGCCCGCGGTAGCGGGTGCCGACCCGCTTGAGCGCGAGGTGCTCGCTCACGAGCGCGACCAGATCGGTGGACTCCCTCACCCGCGCGACGTCCTCGTCGACGATGCCCATCGCCGACTGAGGCTACGCCGTCGTCTCTGGCTGGGGCCTCGACGTCAGACCCCGCGGGGCAGGTCGGCGGGTCGCCAGCCGAGCAGCTCGACGCCCAACCCGAGCGCGAACCGGTCGGTCATGCCCGACACGTAGTGCACGGCCGCGGCGGCCGCCGCGTCGGAGCCCGGATCTGGCACCCCCCCAACGTGCGCGGAGCCGGGCAGCCGGTGGGGCGAGTCGGCGAAGTGGTCGACGAGGCCGCGCAGCAAGCGGATCACCTTCTCGGCCTGCCGGCGCGACGCCGGACGCAGGTAGATGCGCTCGAAGTTGAACGCCCTGAACTCGGCGAGCGCGGTGGCGGCCGGCTCGGTCATGCCGACGCTCCCGGTGCGCTCGATCGCGTCGAGCACCGCGAGCACGAACGTGCCG
Organism: Acidimicrobiia bacterium; assembly: GCA_045862935.1. Classification (GTDB taxonomy): domain Bacteria; phylum Actinomycetota; class Acidimicrobiia; order IMCC26256; family PALSA-555; genus CAIUKV01. Next base: position 649 of record BTUT01000491.1, on the reverse strand, counting down.
ATCTGATCCGAGCGGCGCGTCCCCACGACCTCGCGCACCCCGGACGGCAGGTCAGCGGGATCGAGGATGCCGGCGCGCACTGCGTCCTCGAAGTCGTGGCAGACGTACGCGATCCGGTCGGCCCACGCGACGACCTCACCTTCGGGCGTGGACGGCGGCGGGCGACGCCAGGAGTGGTTGCGCACGCCGTCGAGCGTCTCGCGGCAGAGGTTGAGCTCGGCGAGCGTGACGTCGGCGCCGTACACCGCGTGGTCGTAGCCGGTGTGCGGGAGGTAGGGCGAGAACGCGTCCTCCGACGCGTGCCCGGCCGGGCCGTGGCCGCAGTCGTGGGCGAGGGCGATCGCCTCGGTGAGCGGCAGGCAGAGGTTCGCGGCCCGGGCGATCCCGGTGGCGACCTGCGCGACCTCGACCGCGTGGGTGAGGCGGGTGCGGAGGTGATCGTCCTCGGGCGCGATGAACACCTGGCACTTCCCCGCGAGCCGCCTCCACGGGCGGGAGTGCTTGACACGGTCGAGATCGCGCTCGAAGCAGAGCCGGAACGGGTCGGGCTCCTCGGGCCGGAGCCGGTCACCGGCGCCCACCGGACGGGTGGCCCCCGGCGCGAGCTCCACCGCGAGACGGGCCTCGCGCTCCTCCCGGTGCACCAACC
>BTUT01000490.1:0-2758 GCA_045862935.1 Acidimicrobiia bacterium | reverse complement strand
CTTGGCGAGGATGAGCATGGTGAGCTCGGCGAGATAGTCACCGGTGAGGACGTCGAACGGGTCGGGACCGGCGAGCATCTCTGCCGGGGCGGCGAAACGGTCCCCGTAGAAGCCGGAGGTGTTGGCGATGCGGATCGGCCGCCGCTCCGGGACGCCCACGGATGCGACCTCGGTGCTGTCGCCGGGCACGGCTATCTCCCCTGCCAGCGCGGGGAGCGCTTCTCGCGAAACGCGCGCGGCCCCTCCTGGGCGTCGTCGCTCAGGTACACGGGCTCCCACAGCGCCTCCGCTTCGGCGAACTCCTCGACCGAGCGGCCGGCCGCGGCGCGGTACACCATCGCCTTGCCGGCGAGCACCGACAGCGGCGCGTTGGCGGCGATGGTCTCGGCCAGCCCCTGCGCGGTGGCTCGGAGGTCTGCAGAGGGAACGACCTTGTTCACGAGCCCGATCTCGTGCGCGCGCGACGCGCTGATCGGCTCGGCGGTGAGCAACAGCTCGAGCGCGACCCGCGGGGGGATCAGCCAGGGGAGCGGCATCGCCCACGGCGCCCCTCGGCCCACCTTCGCCTCGGTGATCGCGAACTGCGCATGGTCGGCCGCGACACAGAGGTCACACATCTGCGCGAGCAGGAATCCGCCGGCGAACGCGACGCCGTTCACCGCGGCGATCGTCGGCTTCGACATCGCGACGTTGCGACCGAACTGCGGCAGGAAGTCGGGCGGGGGCACGCGGAGCCCGGCTTCGGCCATCTCTTTGAGATCGCCACCGGCGCAGAACGCCTTCTCGCCGGCGCCCGTGAGCACCATCACCTTGGCCTCGGGATCCGCGTCGAACCGTCGGGAGGCCTCGAACAAGCCCGCCCGGACCGCTGCGCTCAGCGCGTTGCGGGCGTCGGGGCGGTCGATGGTGACCCAGGCCGCGGGCCCGGTGCGCTCGTAGCGGACTGCCGGCTCATCCATCGTCCACCTCCACGACGGCGAGAACGTCTCCCGTCTGCACCTGGTCGCCCACGGTCACCCGGATCGCCGCGACGACCCCGGCGGCGGGTGCGCGCACTGCGTGCTCCATCTTCATCGCTTCGAGCGTCACCAGCACTGCGCCAGCTTCCACGCGAGCACCGGGCGTGGCGTGCACGCCCACCACTGCGCCCGGCATCGGCGCGACGAGCGAGCCGGGCACCTCCTCGACGGTCGGGGCCGGGAACCGCGGCTCCTCCTGCAAGACCAGCGCGCCGGACGGACCGTCGACGTGCACGAGCTCCGAGACGCGGTGCACCGTGTAGGTGGCTCGGACGCCCCGCACCTCGAGGTCCACGTGCCTGGGCGACAGCGCGTGCACGACGACCGATTCGGTAACGCCGTCGATCCGGACCTGACCCTCGCCGAGGTTGGCGTGGGCCTGGATCTCGACCACGCGTTCGCCGTGTCGGTACCGGGTGGGTTGACTTGCGGGGCCGACGTTGCGCCAGCCTCCCGGGATCCCCGACGGCACCGGTGACCCCTCGCGCGCCGCCGCCCGGGCGAGCGTCGCCGCGAGCGCGGCGCACATGAGGTCGTCCTCGTCGGGCGCGGTGACGAGCGTCGACGGAGGATGACGGTCGAGGAAGCCCGTGTCGGTGAGCCCTTCGGCGAAGTCCGCGTTCGTGAGGATGCCGACGAGCAGATCGCGATTGGTGGCCACGCCGTGCAGCTGTGCGCCGCGCAGCGCAGCCGCACACCGTCCGACCGCTTCGGCGCGGGTGGGGCCCCAGGCGATGACCTTCGCGAGCATCGCGTCGTAGTAGGGGCTCAACGTCGAGCCGTCGGCGTAGCCCGCGTCGACACGCACTCCGTCGACCGTCGTCGGCACGGTGCACCGGTGCAGCGGCCCGCTCACCGGGAGGAACCCCGCGGCCACGTCCTCGGCGTAGAGGCGGGCTTCCACCGCGTGCCCCGTGATCCGGGCCGTACGGGCCTCGTCCGGCAAGGGCTCGCCCTGCGCGATCCACAGCTGGAGGGCAACCAGGTCGAGCCCGGTCACCATCTCGGTGACCGGGTGCTCCACCTGGAGGCGGGTGTTCACCTCGAGGAACCAGAACGTGCCCGCCGGGTCGAGGACGAACTCGACGGTGCCGGCGTTCACGTACCCGATCGCACGAGCGGCCCGCACGGCGGCATCACTCATGGCGGCGCGCAGCTCCGGGCCGACCGCGGCTGAAGGGGCTTCCTCCACGATCTTCTGGTGTCGACGCTGGATCGAGCACTCGCGCTCGAACAGGGAGACGACGGTGCCGTGGTGGTCACCGAGCACCTGGATCTCGACGTGGCGTGGCGACTCCACGTACCGCTCGAGGAAGACGGTGCCGTCCCCGAATGCCGCGGTGGCCTCGCGGGTGGCGGCGGCCACCGCGTCGGCGAGCCCACCGGCGGCATCCACGATCCGCATGCCCCGACCGCCACCACCGAACGCGGCCTTCACCAGCAGTGGGTACCCGACCTGCTCGCCGGCCCGGGCGAGGACCGCGGGAGGGTCGTCGGCGGACACGCGCACACCGGGCAGCACCGGCACCCCCGCCGCGGCCATCAGCTCCTTGGCCGCCACCTTCGAGCCCATCTGCTCGATCGCCTCCGGGGGTGGGCCGACGAACACCAGGCCCGCCTCGCCGCAGGCGCGCGCGAACTCCGCTCGTTCGGAGAGGAACCCGTAACCGGGATGCACTGCGTCACTGCCGGTCCGAATCGCGGCGTCGACGAGCAGATCGGTGCGGAGATAGGTCTCG
>BTUT01000489.1:0-2778 GCA_045862935.1 Acidimicrobiia bacterium | reverse complement strand
GGTCCTTCCAGGCCGTGGCCCACCTGCTCGCCGACGCGCGCTGCCTGCTCGAGGGGTCGCACAGCGTCGCGCAGCACGCGTCGTGGGCCGCGGACGCACTCGCACCGAGCGAGGCGCTCGATGCCGGTCGCGTCGCGAAGGCCTACTGCGCGCGTGCCGCGCGCACCGTGTGCGAGACCGCGGTCCAGGTGCACGGGGGCATCGGCAACACGTGGGAGTGCATGGTGCACGTCCACCTCCGTCGCGCGCTGCTCTCGACACAGTGGTTCGGCGACGACGGCGCGCAGCTCCTCGCGCTCTCGCGCGTCCGACTCGGGGCAGGTGAGCGCTGATGGACTACCGCGACTCCCCCGCCGAAGCCGAGTTCCGGACCCGCCTGCGCGCCTGGCTCGTGGACCACAACCCCGGCCTCCCGGCCTCGGGCACCGACGACGAGTACTGGGCCCGCCAGGGCGAGTGGCACGTCTCGCTGCACGAGGCAGGGTTCTTCGGTCTGAGCTGGCCCGCCCGCTACGGCGGCCACGAGCTGCCGACCGTGTTCGACGTGATCCTCGACGAGGAGCTCGCCGCCGCCGGCGCGCCCCCCCGCCCGAGCCTCGGCTACCTCGTGCAGGGCATCTCCACCCACGGGAGCGAGGCGATCAAGGATCGCTTCCTCCCCGGCCTCATCGACGGCACCGAGCGCTGGTGTCAGGGCTTCAGCGAGCCCGACGCGGGCTCGGACCTCGCGTCCTTGCGCACCACCGCGGTGCGTGACGGCGACGAGTACGTGATCAACGGGCACAAGGTCTGGACGAGCTACTCCGACGTGGCCGACTGGTGCCTCCTCCTCGCCCGCACCGATGCCGACGTGCCCAAGCACAAGGGCCTCTCCGCGTTCGCGGTCCCGATGGACCAGCCCGGCATCGAGCAGCGCCCGCTGCCCATGATCAACGGCGTCACCAACGAGTTCGGCCAGGTGCTCTTCGACGGGGCACGCGTCCCCGCCGAGAACATGATCGGCGAGCCCGGCGAGGGCTGGCGGCTCGCGATGACGATCGTCAGCCACGAGCGAGAGCCCGGCGAGCTCGGCTACGTCGGGCGCTACGCGAAGACCGTCAAGGGCCTCGAGGACGCGGTGCGCTCCCACCCGGACGACTACCGCGCCGACCAGGTCGAGGCCGTCGCCTGGGCCCGGGTGCAGGTCGAGATGCTGCGGCTCCACGTGTGCCGCCGGCTCTCCGAACGCCTCGGCGGCGTCGACCACGGCCCCGGAGGCTCCATCGACAAGGTGCTCATGACCTGGGTCGAGCAGGAGGTCGGGCACGCGGCGCTCCGCGTGTCGGGCGCGCACGCGGTCGTCGACACCGACGACGTCGCGCTCAAGACGTACCTCTACAGCCGCGCCCAGAGCGTGATGGGGGGCACGTCGCAGATCCAGAAGAACATCATCGCCACCCGCATCCTCCACCTGCCGACCGACTGAAAGGCGCCCGATGGCCTACGACCTCCCCGACGCCGTGCGCGTCGACGCCGACGGCCCGATCCGCATCGTCACGCTCTCGCGCCCCGAGCACCTCAACGCCGCGAACGACGAGCTGCACGCGGGCCTCGCACGCGTCTGGCCGCAGCTGAGCGCCGACGCGGGCGCGCGCGTGGCGGTGGTCACCGGTGCCGGGCGCGCGTTCTCCGCGGGGGGCGACTTCGACCTCCTCGACCGCATGGCCAACGACCGCGGCCTGCGGCGCGACGTCATCGCCGAGGGCCGCGAGATCGTGATCAACATGATGCGCTGTCGCGTCCCGGTGATCGCCGCGGTGAACGGTCCCGCGGTCGGGCTCGGCTGCAGCGTGGTGGCGCTGTCCGACGTGGTGTACATGGCGGAGTCGGCCTACCTCTCCGATCCGCACGTCCTGGTCGGCCTCGTCGCGGCCGACGGCGGGCCGATCACGTGGCCGCTGCTCACCAGCCTCATCCTCGCCAAGGAGTACGCGTTCACCGGCGACCGCATCCCCGCGGCGCGCGCGAAGGAGATCGGGCTCGCGAACCACGTCGTGCCCGACGGCGAGGTGCTCGACGCGGCAGTCGCCACCGCGCACAAGATCGCGAAGCTGCCCCAGCAGGCCGTCGAGGCCACGAAGCGGGTGCTGAACCTGCACCTCGAGCACGCGGTGCTCAACACGCTCGACTTCGCGCTGTCGGCCGAGACCGAGTCGTTCGACACCGACGACCTGCGCGCCAACGTCGACAAGTTCCTCGGCCGCTCCTAGCCCCCCTCCGCCCGCCTCCGCCCCCCCTCCGCCCGCCTCCGCCCGCTCGTTTCGGCGTCGGACCTGGTTGTGCAGCGACCAGATCCGACGCCGAAAGCAGCGGAAGGAGCAGCGGGGTCAGCGCGCGGGTGTGAACTCCAGGTGGAGGCGCTGGAGGCCGCGCAGGACGAACGTGGGCACGTAGTCGTAGCGGCGCGCGCCCTCGGGGCCGTGGTGGGCCTCCGCGATGCGGATGTCGTGCATGCGGTCGAGGACGCGCTCGATCGCCACCCGGGCCTCGGCGCGCGCGAGCGGCGCGCCGGGACAGGTGTGCAGACCGTGGCCGAAGGCGAGGTGCTGGCGGGCGTTGGCCCGGTCGACGTCGAACTCGTCGGGACGTTCGAACCGGCGGGGGTCGCGGTTCACGGCGCCGAGCAGCACGGACACCGTGGCGCCCGCGGGCACCTCCACGTCACCGACCACCCGCGTGTGGCGCGCGAGACGGGAGTCGGTCTTCACCGGCCCCTCGAACCGGAGCAGCTCCTCGATG
>BTUT01000488.1:0-2813 GCA_045862935.1 Acidimicrobiia bacterium | reverse complement strand
GCGTGCCATCCCCGGTGTGGTCGACGTGCACGACGTGCACGTGTGGACGCTCACCTCGGCGATGGACGTGGCCACCGCGCACGTGATGGTGACCAGGGTGGACGACCACCACCGCGTGCTCGACGCGGCTCGTACGATCCTGCGGGACCGCTACGGGATCGAGCACGCGACGCTCCAGGTCGAGCCGGAGGACCACGAGGGATGCGAGGAGCTCACATGGTGAGCGCGCGACGGCGGTCGCGGCGAGGGACCGCGATCGCCGCGTTGCTCACCGTCCTGCTCGGCGGCGCCCCGCCGATGCTGGCGACCACGGCCACCGCGACCACCACGGCCGCGCCAGCCGATGCCGCCAAGAAGCCGGTGCTCATCGTGATGGTCACGAACGACGACGGCGTGGCCGCACCGGGGATCGACGCGGTGGTCGAGGCGCTGCGGGACCTCCCGCGGACGAAGGTCGTGGTCGTGGCTCCCGCCCAGAACCACAGCGGCACGGGCGGCAGGCTCACCGAGGGCGCGGCCGTCACGGCGTCGCCCGCCGCGACCGCCAGTGGCTACGCGGCGACTGCGGTGAACGGGTACCCGGCCGACACCGTGAACTACGCGCTCGACGTGCTGGGCCTGAAGCCCCACGCGGTGATCTCCGGCTCGAACTCCGTGCAGAACCTCGGGCCCTTCGTGGACCTGTCGGGCACGGTGGGTGCGGCGAGGCACGCGGCGAGACGGGGCGTCCCCGCCCTCGCGGTCTCGCAGCAGATCGGTGACGCACCCGACTACCCCGTGAGTGCACGTCTCGCAGCCGAGTGGCTGGCCGACGAGCGCCGGGCGCTGCTCCGGCGCAAGACCAAGGCTCCCTTGACCACCGTCGACAGCATCAACGCGCCGAACTGCCCGGGCGGCAGGATCCGTGGCCTCGTCGACGTCCCCCCGAAGGCGCCTCCCGGCGACGAGTCGGCGCTGCGCACCACGAGCGACTGCGGGTCGACCGCCACCGCGTTCGCCGACGACGTGGAGGCGTTCAACCACGGCTTCGCGACGATCTCCCGGCTCCCCGTCCCCTGATCCCGGCATGCGGGAAGGGGCGGCGTCTACCGTGAGCCGGATGCGCTCGCCCGACGACACGGCACCCACCGACGCGGCGTGCCAGCGCGCATGACCGGGCCGACCGACGCGACCGACTCACCGCACGGGACCGAGGGAGACACCCTCGACACGTCCCCCCTCGACACGTCCCCCCTCGACACGTCCCCCCTCGACGCGTCCACCCTCGACGTCTTCCGGCGGCACAACCGGGTGCGCCTCGTGGGGATGCTCCTCGTCGCGACGCTCCTCTACTGGCTCGCGGCGATGATCGCCTCGGTCGCCATCGCGCTCGTGCTCGCGCTGCGCGTGGTGCTCGAGGGGGCGGACGCGCTCACGAGCCTCGAGGATCTCGAGGTCGTCGGCATCGGCCTCGGTGTGGTCGCCGTGGCAGCCGCGATCGTCGGCTCGGCCATCGCCGCGGTGCGCCTCCCGACCCAACGGAGTCGCCTCGAAGCAACGGTGATGACCGAGAGCGGCGCGCGGCTCGCGACCGACGACGCCGCCGAGCGCCGGGTTCGCAACATCCTCGACGCGCTCGCGATCGCGGCCGGGATCCCCCCGCCGCGCTTCGCCATCGTCGAGGACCCGGCGCCGAACTCCTTCGCCGTGGGCACGCGCCCGTCACAGGCGATCGTTGCCGTGACCCGCGGCGCGATCGACTCGCTGGCCCGCGACGAGCTCGAAGCGGTCCTCGCGTACGAGGTGAGCCGGATCGGCAGCTACGACGTCGCGCTGTCCAGCTGGACCGTCGCGTTGACCGGCGCGGCGATGGACGCGCTCGACGACGACGTCGCGGAGCTCGTGGGGAAGCTGCCGTTCTGGGCGTCGGGCCGCGTCCGCCGGTGGGCCCTGCGCGACGCCGCGCTCGCACGCGACAAGGCTGCCGTCCGCTTCACCCGCAACCCGGCCGGCCTGCGGCGCGCGCTCGAGGCGATGCGCGCCAACCCGCTCGAGGTCCAGCGAGTCAGCGCGGCGACGGCGCCGCTGTGGATGGAGGTGCCCGCTCGGATCGAAGCCGGTGACGCGTCGCTCGACGAGCGGATCACCGCGCTGAAGTCCATCGGTGCCGGGTAGCATGATCGGCCCGGCTCACACGCACGAGCCGGCCTTTGACAAGGGGGTGCGTGGCTTCGATTCCGTGCGCGGGATCGGGGGAAGCGAGCCGACGTCGCCGAATCGTCGTGAAAAAGCCGGCACCAACAACAACTGCCAACTCTGACGAAATGGCACTGGCTGCCTAAACCCCAGCCACGTCCGACCGGCCCTCGCCGTTCAGGCCGGATCCGGGCGACATCTCGAACGGCTCACCGTGGAGACGGGCCTCGCGGCTCTCCGGGACATCACAGCGAGGCTGGGGTCGCCGTCTGCCGCCGATGAGTGGCGGCGACCCGAGACCTGATCATCGGCTGCGCTCGGAGAAGCCCCGACGAAGACGCGGAAGACCCGGGTTCGACTCCCGGCACCTCCACCAGCGGACACCCACCGGTCCGGCCGGCCCGGCGCACCCCTGGACGGCCGGCCGGCGACGCTCACCACCAACCGCACACCGCGTGGCGCGGGCGGTTCCGAACGCCGTTCAGGCGGGATGCCCCTCCATGTAGAGGCTCACGCGCGGCCGGTTGTCGAAGGCGGGGCTCCTCATCTCGGGAACCGCCGAGCCACGGTACGACGAACGGTCGAGACACAAGCCGACGTCGCGCCCCATCGTCGCGAGGCGCTCGTGGTCGAAGCCG
>BTUT01000487.1:0-2826 GCA_045862935.1 Acidimicrobiia bacterium | reverse complement strand
ACTGGATCGTGAGCGACAGCATCACATCACTCCCAACGTGCGCCTGCGGTCGAGGACACGGTCGGCGGGCGGGTCGTCGAGGTCGTCGACCACCCGACCGTCGGCGAGGAACACGGCGCGGTCGGCGTACGCCGCCGCGTGCGGGTCGTGGGTGACCATGACGATCGTCTGACCGAGCTCACGCGCCGCGCGGCGCATGAACCCGAGGATCTCCCCGCTGGTCCGGGAGTCGAGGGCTCCGGTCGGCTCGTCGGCGAAGACGATGTGCGGGCGGCTCGCGAGCGCCCGGGCGACGGCCACCCGCTGCTGCTGGCCGCCCGAGAGCTCCGCGGGCCGGTGGTGGAGCCGGTGCTCGAGGCCGACGGTGTCGACCACGTGGGCCACCCAGTCACCGTCCGGCTTGCGACCGGCGAGTCGCATCGGGAGCTCGATGTTCTCTCGGGCCGTGAGCGTGGGCACGAGGTTGAACGCCTGGAAGACGAAGCCGATCCGGTCCCGCCGCAGGCGCGTGAGCTGGTTGTCGCCGAGGCGGCCGAGCTCGACGTCGCCGATCCACACCGAGCCGCTGGTGAGCGTGTCGAGGCCGGCCATCGTGTGCATCAGGGTCGACTTGCCCGAGCCGGACGGCCCCATGATCGCGGTGAACCGGCCGGTCTCGAAGTCGACGGTGACGCCGTCGAGCGCCTGGACCGAGGTGTCGCCGTGCCCGTAGGTCTTCACGGCGCACTCGGCCCTCGCGGCCACCGTCGGGTCGTAGCCCGCCTGGTCGTGGACCTTCCGTCGGGAGAGGGTGAGCGTCATGGTGGGTCCTCCTCGGGAGTGCGGCCCGGCGCTCGGGCTCCTCGACAGCGTGCGCCCCGGGCCGCCCCGTGTCGTCGGCCGCGGGTCGCTGGCGCGCTGCACCGGCAGGCGGGTTCACGCGGGGCCGGGAGCGGCAGTCCGTACATCGCGCGGCGTACGCCGGATCACCCCGGAGGCGGATGCCAGGGGCGCCCGGTCGCGCTTAGGTTGACGCGGTGCGCACGCCCGCCGTCGCGTTCGACCGGTTCGGCACGTGGTTCCGGAACCTCGACCCCTGGGTGCTCGACGCGGTGCTCGGCACGGTCTTCACCGTGGTCGGGCTCGTGGGGCTGTTGGCGGCCTCCGACCCGGAGGGGGAGTTCGCCGACCCCGATGCCCTCGGGGTGGTGCTGTCGCTCGGGGTGACGGCGCCGCTCTTCTTCCGCCGGCGCGCGCCGCTCGCCACGCTGCTCGTGTCCACCGTGGCGCTCGTGCTCCTCGCCACGCTCGAGTACCCGGCGAGCGTCGCGTCGCAGATCATCCTCGTGGGCGCCTACAGCGTCGGCTCGCACGGCGAGGGTGCCCGCCGGATCATCGGGCTGGTCGCGCTCGAGCTCGGCGTGGTCACGGTCATCGTCGTCGGGATCCCCGATACCACGACCGGCGGACTCGTCGTGGCGGGCATCACGTACGCGGCGGCGTACATCCTCGGGTCCGCGATGCGGAACCGGCGTCTGTACCTCCAGCAGCTCGAGGAGCGGTCCGTGCTGCTCGCGCGAGAGCGCGACGAAGCGGCGAAGCGGGCCGTGGCCGACGAGCGTCTCCGGATCGCCCAGGAGCTCCACGACGTCGTCGCGCACTCGATGGGCGTGATCGCCGTGCAGGCGGGCGTCGGGGCGCACGTCATCGACACCGATCCCGAGGAGGCGAAGCACTCGCTCGAGGCCATCTCGCAGACGAGTCGGAGCACCCTCGTCGAGATCCGTCGCCTGCTCGGGGTCCTGCGTGCCGACGGAACCGCGGGCTATCAGCCGGCACCGGGCCTCGCCGACCTCACGCGTCTCGTCGCGGACGTCTCGTCCGCGGGGCTCGACGTCGGCGTGGAGGTGCGCGGCGACCGGCAGAGCCTGCCGCCCAGCGTCGACCTCACCGCGTACCGCATCGTGCAGGAGGCCCTCACCAACGTCTTGAAGCACGCAGGCCGTGCGCGCGCGACCGTCGTGATCGCCTACGAGCCCGGCGCGCTCCGACTCGAGATCCTCGACGACGGCCGCGGGGTCAACGGTCGCTCGTCGGGCAAGGGGCACGGGCTGGTCGGCATGCGTGAGCGGGTGGGGGTGTACGGCGGATCGCTCGACGCCGGCCCGCGCCCGGGGGGTGGGTTCCGGGTGTCCGCGTGGCTGCCGTACGGGAGCGACGAGTGATCCGCGTCGCGGTCGCCGATGACCAGGCGCTCGTCCGGAGCGGGTTCGTGGTGCTGTTGCGGTCGGCACCGGACATCGAGGTGGTGGGAGAGGCGGCGAACGGCCGGGAGGCGATCGACCTCGTGCGTCGCGAGCGTCCCGACGTGATCCTGATGGACATCCGGATGCCCGAGGTCGACGGGCTCGCGGCGACCCAGGCCATCGTCGAGACGGGGATCGGGACCCGCGTCCTCGTGCTCACGACGTTCGACCTCGACGAGTACGTCTACGGCGCGCTGCGGGCCGGCGCGAGCGGGTTCCTGCTCAAGGACACGCTGCCCGAGGACCTGCTGAGCGCGGTGCGCGTGATCGCGGACGGCGACGCGCTGATCGCGCCGCGGATCACGCGGCGACTCATCGAGCAGTTCGTGCAGCATCCGGAGGCGGCGCCGCCCGAGGCCAACCCCGCGCTCGAGACCCTCACCGAGCGCGAGGAGGAGGTGCTCGTCGCCGTGGCGCGGGGCCTCACGAACGCCGAGATCGCGGCGGAGCTGTTCATGTCGCCCGCGACCGCGAAGACCCACGTGAGCCGGCTCCTCGCCAAGCTCCACGCCCGGGACCGGGCACAGCTCGTGGTCCTGGC
>BTUT01000486.1:0-2833 GCA_045862935.1 Acidimicrobiia bacterium | reverse complement strand
CCCGAACGCCTTGGAGGGTCGGGGGATCATCGCTGCCGCCTGGGTCGGCGACCTCGTCTTCGCGGCCACGGCGATCCCCGCGTCGGTGGGTCTCGACGCGTTCGACGATCCCGCGGTGGCCGTGGCGCTCGCGCTGTTCTTCGCTTCCCTCGGGGTGTGGATCTGGACGCTCGTGGCCGCAGCCGTGCGCACCGCGCGGGGCGACGAGGTCGTGGTCGCGAGCCTGTTCCTCCTCGAGGGCCGGCCACCCGGGCGCGTGCGCATGCTGCTCGCCGGCGCGCTGGGCGTGTGCCTCGTCGTGACCGTCGCCACCGCCGCGGCCAACCCCTTCGGTGTCCTCGTCCCGATGTTCCCCCTCGGGCTCGTCGGCCTGTGGGGCGCACGCCACGGCGCCTTCCCCCCTCGGCGGGCCCGCGCGACCCGGTCCCGCTAGCGTCTGCGCCTGCGGGGCCGGGTGGAGTGGGGGCTCAGCCGCTCGGGGAGCCGAAGCGGTCGGCGGGAGTCGACGGGCACCGACGGGTCGGCGACGTCGACGGCGACGGCCCGGAGCGGCGAGGAGCGTCGCGATGAGGAGGTCTCGATGGGCGAGCAGAGCTGGGGCGACGAGCTCCCACTGACGACCGTGGAGTCGTTCGTGGCCGCACTCGTGGAAGCCGGTCCCGAGGTCGCCGAGCACCTGGTGAAGGCCGCGAACGAGCTGCTCCTCGCCGCCCAGGCGATCACCAGCGCGGCCGAGCGCCGCCTGGCCGAGCAGCGCCGCCTCCGCGACGACGCCGAGGCGCGCCGGGCGGCACAGGAGGGCGCGCCGAGCACGACAAGGGACCGGGCGGCGGCCGGTGGGGGCTCGGGCGGTGCCGGGGCGGAGCCGAGCACACCTGCGGCCACGAGCGCGGGGGCCGGGCCGACGTTGCGCCCGGTGGACGAGGTCGCGTGAGCCCCGGGCCCGCGACGATCGGGGTCGATCTCGGAGGCACCCACCTGCGCGTCGCGGTCGTCGACGCCGACGGGCGCATCCGCCACGACGATCGTGGCCCGAGCCCCGACGCCGGTGTCGACGCGGTGGTGAGCGCGGTGCACGCGGCGGCCGTTCGGGTCCGGTCGGCGGCGGCGACCGACGGCGTCGAGGTGGCCGCCATCGGTGCCGGAGTCGCGGCGCTCGTCGACGACGACGGCGTGGCCCGGTACGCGCCCAACGTGCCCGCGCTGGTGAACGCACCGCTGCGCGACGAGCTGGCTCGGGTCACCGGCCTGCCGGCGATCGTCGACAACGACGCGAACGTTGCGGCCTGGGGCGAGCTCGCGCACGGCGCGATGCGCGGCATGCGCCACGCGCTGCTCTTCACGTTGGGCACCGGCATCGGCGGTGGCATCGTGCTCGACGGGCGCGTCTACCGCGGCGCGCGCGGGTTCGCGGCCGAGGTGGGTCATTGGCAGCTCGACCCCCACGGTCGAACGTGCGCGTGCGGTGAGCTCGGTCACTGGGAGGCGTGGGCCTCGGGGACCGGCCTCGGCGTGCTCGCCCGCGAGGTTGCCGCGCGGGGGGACGCTCCGAACGTGCTCGCGCGCGCCGGAGGCGACGTCGGGGCAGTGACCGGTGAGCACGTCGGGGCGGCTGCCCTCGAGGGGTGCTCGGACGCGCTGGCGATCCTCGACACCTTCGCCGAGCTCGTGGCGCTCGGCTTCGCCGGGCTCGCCAACGTCTTCGATCCCGAGGCGATCGTGATCAGCGGCGGGCTCGTCAACCTCGGTGACGTGCTCGTCTCGCGGGTGCGGGACCGCTTCGGGCGCCACCTCGAAGGGCGTGCGGTCCGACCGGCGATCCCGATCGTGGCCGCGCAGCTCGGTGAGCAGGCGGGGGTCATCGGCGCGGCCGTGCTCGCGCGACAGATCGCCTCGTAGCGGTGTCCGGAGTCGCGCCGGGTCCGGCGCAGGCACCGACCCCGGGACCCTTCGTGGGGCTCACGCTCCCGTCGTTCGTGCGCGACGTGGGCGAGGTGCTCGAGGTCGTCCGTGCCGCGCAGGACGCCGGCCTCGACGGTGTCTTCGGTTACGACCACCTGTTCCGCCTCGCGGCCGACGGCACGCACCGGCCGGCGCTCGAGAGCACCGCGTTGCTGGGCGCGGTGGCCGCGGCATCGACGCGGATCCGGATCGGCATCCTCGTGACCCGAGCCTCGCTGCGCCCGGCCGCGCTCACCTCGCTCACCCTCGCGACCGTCTCGCGCATCAGCGGCGCGCGGCTGATCGGAGCCATCGGCGCCGGCGACGGGGAGAGCGAGGACGAGAACGAGCGCTTCGGGATCGCGTTCGGCGGCATCGACGACCGGCTCGCCGATCTGCGCGCGACCGTGAGGGCCACGCGCGACCACGGGTTCCCGGTGTGGGTCGGGGGCGTGCACCCGGGCGTCCGGGCGGTCGCGGCCGCCGACGCCGACGGGTGGAACCGCTGGGGCGGCCCGGTCGACCGGTTCGCGGTCGCGGCGGCCGACGTGCGCGCGAGCGCGGCACGCTCACCGTTCACGTGCTCGTGGGGCGGGCTCGTGGTGATCGACGACAACGACGGATCGGCCGCCGCGAAGGCGGATCGGGTCGGTGCGCGCGACGGCACCATCGTGGGGGCGCCGCCCGCGGTCGCGGACGCGTTCGCTCGCTACGTCGACGCGGGCGCCGAGTGGGTCATCGCCGGACCGGTCGACTCGCGTGATCCGACGAACGCCGAGCGGTTGGCGGAGGTGAAGGCGCGCCTCGTCGGCTGACGGCGCGTCGGGCGGAGCGGAACGGCCGCGCGCGCCGGGTGCGGCCCGCGGCGCCGGCCTACCCCGTGGTCCCGAGG
>BTUT01000485.1:0-2842 GCA_045862935.1 Acidimicrobiia bacterium | reverse complement strand
GAGCAGGTGCTCGGGACCTGCCTCGATCGGGGGATTCGCGTGGTCACGAACGCCGGTGGGCTGAACCCTCACGGGCTGGCCGAACGGCTCACGGCATTGGGCGCCACCTTGGGTGTCGCGCCCCGCGTCGCCGTCGTCGACGGCGACGACCTCCTCGATCGGCTTCCCGCGCTCCGGACATCCGGCGTCGACTTCGCGCACCTCGCCACCGGGGTACCGCTGGAGGATTCGGGGCTTGTCCCCGTCACAGCCAACGCGTACCTCGGCGGTTGGGGCATCGCCCGGGCGCTCGCCGCCGGAGCGGACGTGGTGGTGTGCGGGCGGGTCACCGATGCGTCGGTGGTCGTGGGTCCGGCCGCATGGTGGCACGGCTGGGCGCGCGACGACTGGGATGCGCTCGCCGGTGCGGTGGTGGCGGGCCACGTGATCGAGTGCGGCCCGCAGTGCACCGGCGGCAACTACGTCTTCCTCGACGAGCTCGCGCCGGGCCTGCCGGGCTTCCCGATCGCAGAGGTGGCGGCCGACGGATCGGCGGTGATCACCAAGCAGCCCGGAACCGGTGGTGCGGTGACCGTCGGCACGGTCACGGCCCAGCTGCTCTACGAGATCGCCGAGCCCGAGTACGCGAATCCCGACGTGCTCGCCCACTTCGACACGGTCTCGCTTCGTGAAGTGGGACCTGATCGGGTGGAGATCGCGAACACGCGAGGAAGCCCGCCACCCGACACGGTGAAGGTCGCGATCAACGGCGACGGTGGCTATCGCAACACGATGACGATGGTGCTCACCGGTCTCGACATCGAGGCGAAGGCCGCGCACGCCGAGCAGCTGCTGTTCGACGTCCTCGGTGGGCGCGAGCAGTTCGCCGAGGTCGACGTCCAGCTGCTCCGCACCGATCACGATGACGCCGAGACGAACCCCGAAGCGACGGCGCTGCTGCGCGTCACCGTGAAGGGCCCGGATCGCGAGACGGTGGGGCGGCGGTTCTCGAACGCCGTCGTGGAGCTGGCGCTCGCGAGCTACGCAGGCTTCTTCACAACCACGCCACCCACCGACGCGAGCGCGTTCGGCGTCTACTGGCCTAGCGTGATCCCCTCGTCCGCGGTGGAGCACGCGGTGGTGCTCCCCGACGGCACCCGCGAGGTGCTCCCCACCGTTCCGTCGGCTGCGCCGTCGGGAACGGGTGCGGAGGGCGGAGCCGTTGCCGCCGGGGCCACGTTCGACGTCGCGACCGCTTCTGCGACGGTCCGGGTTCCCCTGGGCCGGGTCTGCGGCGCGCGCTCGGGCGACAAGGGGGGTAACGCGAACGTCGGGCTGTGGACGCGTTCGGACGACGCGTACGCGTGGATGGTGGAGACGCTGACCGTCGATCGGCTGCGCGCGCTCGTTCCCGAGGCCGCGACGCTCGACATCCGCCGGTACACGCTGCCCAACCTCCGCGCGCTCAACCTGGTGTTCGTCGGGATCCTCGGTGACGGCGTGGCGTCGTCGACCCGGCACGATCCACAGGCCAAGGGCCTGGGTGAGTTCCTCCGCAGCCGAGTGGTGGACGTGCCCGCCGCGCTGCTCGGGTGACGGGGTGGGCGCCGGGCCCGCACCATACTGCATGGTATGGTCGGTTCGTGTGGAACGAAGTGACCGCGACGTCCGCCGCCCTGATCGGTCACCGACCGTCTTCGAACCGGAGCTTCCTGAATGACCATCTCCACCACGCCTCCGACGCTCGCTCTGGTCCCCACGGACGAGGAGCTCGCGATCCGCGAATCGGTCCGTCGAATCTGCGAGTCGCTCGGTGAGGGCTACCAGCGAGCCAAGTTCGATGCGGGCGAGCCGCTCACGGAGCTGTGGCGTGCGTTGAGCGAGAACGGCTTCGTCGCGCTGAACGTGTCCGAGGAATGGGGAGGTGGGGGGCTCGGCATCGCCGGTTTGGCGATGGTGCTCGAGGAGACCGCGTATACCGGGAACGGCGGCTGGCTCATGATCGTGTCGTCCGGCATCGCGGGGCCGATCCTCGAGCGCCACGGCACCGAGGCGCAGAAGGAGCGCTGGCTGCGTGGGATCACTTCGGGGGAGACCAAGCTCGCGTTCGCGATCACCGAGCCGGACGCCGGGTCGAACTCCCACCAGATTCGAACCGAGCTGCGGCGGGACGGCGACGGATTCGTGCTGAACGGCCAGAAGACGTTCATCTCCGGGGTGGAGGACGCCGACGGCGTGCTCGTGGTCGCCCGGTTCCGCCGCGACGACGGCGTGCTGGGCAAGCCGAGCCTCTGCATCGTCGACACCGACGCCCCGGGCTTCACCCACCAGATGATCCCGATGCCCTACATCGCAGCGGAGAACCAGCGGACCTTGTTCTTCGACGACGTGCACCTCGGCGCCGATCGGCTCGTCGGCGCGGAGGAGAGCGGGCTCGCGGTGGTGTTCGAGGGGTTGAACCCCGAGCGCATCGCGGCCGCCGCGGTCTGCATCGGGACGGCCCGCCGCGCGCTGGACAAGGCGGTCGCCTACGCGAACGAGCGCGTCGTCTGGAACCAGCCGATCGGTGCCCATCAAGGCGTTGCGCACCCGTTGGCGAGGGCGAAGATCGAGCTCGAGCTCGCTGCGCTGATGAACCGCAAGGCCGCCGCGCTCTACGACGGTGGGTCCCCGGAAGCCGGCGAGGCCGCGAACATGGCGAAGTTCGCCGCCGCCGAGGCTGCGATCCACGCGGTCGACGCGGCGATCCAGACCCATGGCGGCAACGGCCTCACGCTCGAGTACGGCCTCTCCGACCTGTGGTGGCTCGTCCGGCTCCTGAAGATCGCTCCGGTCAGTGCGGAGATGATCCTGAACCACGTCG
>BTUT01000484.1:0-2866 GCA_045862935.1 Acidimicrobiia bacterium | reverse complement strand
CCGGCGCCCGGCCACGTGGAGCCACGCCACGAGCTGAACTGCCTCGGCGGCCCGGTACTCGTCGTAGGCGTCTCGGTACTCGCGGGCCAGACCCAGCAGGATCTTCTCCACGTGCTCGGCCTGCCCGGCAGGCACGTGCCGGAACGCCAGCGTGTCGTCGCGGTAGGTCAGGGCGTGGACCTCCGCGGCCATGAGCTCGCACAAGTCCTGCCAGTACTCGGCTGGCTCCAGACCGGCGCCCGCCCAGTCGATGGCGAGATAGGTCTCGAAGGCGGCCAGGCGAAGCTCACCGATCACCCCGTAGGAGTCGTCGCCCCGTTCGGCCAACTCGACGCCGACGGTCTGGAACGCCCGGTACAGGGCGAGGCGATCGGGAAGCGTGCGCCGAGGACCATCGAGCTCGCCGAGCCGGACCTCGAGGCGACGTACCACGTCGAAGGAGCGTCCCTTGGACACCGGCGTGTCGCCTCGACGCCCGGCGAGTCGCTCGTAGAAGCGCCGGGGGTTGGTCGGGAACCGGTCCCAGGACCCGTAACGGGCCCGGTGCACGAGCCGCCGAACCGGCGTGGCGTGCATCGGTTCGGTCATCGCCCGGCCTTCGAGCGCCTGGTCGAGGACCTTGCGGCGGGCCTTGGCCAGCAACTGCTTGTCCGGCTCCTCTGCCCCGACCAGATCGACGAAGCTCAGCCCGGCGGCATCGAGGCGGGAGCGGAGATCGGCGAGGTGGCTGAGCTTGGCCTGCATCTCGTCTCGCCGGTGAAACGTCGATTGCAGCGTCGCCTCGAGCTCACCTCGGAGGGCGTCGGCGTCAGCGTCGAAGTCGGCCGTGGTCACGAGCGCGAACCACACGTCGAAGTGACACCACTCGGCACCGGCGATGTCGGCCCACGGTTCGGGCCCGAAGATCGGCGGGCGGCGCTCTCGTGCGGTCACCCGCGACTCCAGCGGTGCCGGCGGCGGACGTTGTCGAGACAAGCGAGCGCGGCGCCCGAGCCGGTGGGGTCCAGCCACACCCGAGCGGTGAACGCCGCCTCGGCGTCGTCCCAGCGACGTTGCCTCCATGCACACAACCCGAGCCCGTGCAGACAGCGCAGGAACGGCCGGTTGTCGACCCATCCCCACGCCAGCACACCATCGAACCCGTCCGGGACCGAGACCTCGGCGACGGCGATGCCGGTCTCGTAGAAACGCCGGGCCGGACCCGGACCCTGGGTGTCGAACGCGATCAAGCCGAGATGACCCCAGGCATCGATGCAGCGCGGGTCCTGCGAGACCAGATCCTCGAGCAGACGGCGTGCGCTGCGGTGATGACCGGCGCGGTGGAGGTCGGCGGCGTCGACGATCGGGTCGGTGTCCCAGTCATCAGGATCGACGCCGGGGAGTATCTGTTCCATCTCGAAGCACGGTCGTGCGCCGGCCTCGATCACCTCCTCCCACATCGCAGGGAGCTCGTCGCCCGGCTCACCCCAATACTCCTCGGCCGGATCCGACGACCCCCGACCGCGCAGCGCGAGCGGCTCGCTCACCTCCACCTCCACCGACGACAACCTCCGGTACCGCCACGCGCCGCTGGGACCTCGCGCGGGTCGGGGCAGAGGGTCGACGCCCGACCATCGTCGGTAGGCATCCAACAGCTGGCGAGTCAGCACCGGCATCGGACCACCGGGCACGACATCGACCAGCGACACCCGGTGATTGGCTCCGTCGCGCCGGCAGATGGCCACCAGCCCCCGGCGTTCGTCCCCGGTGACGTCGACGCCGACCACGTCCACCTCGGCGCCGACCACCACTGCCCGGAACGGGAACCGGGCCTCGTCCTCGAACCACTGCCAGAACGCAGACTGCTGTTCGTGATCGCCGTACGCGGCCACCGTCACCCGCTCCACGAGCGCGTCGATCACATCACCCACACCCGAACGCTACGCCGTACCGCGATCTCGTCCCGACCGGTGCCTGACCAGGCCCATGCGACGTCGAACCGCGAGCGAAGCGGGAACGAACGACCATCTTCCGAGAGGGACCGTTGGCCCTCCGTCAACGGCCCGAGCACCCAACGCCCCCAACGATGATCGCTATTGTGCGATGATCGTGAGTGTGCGATAATGGCGGATGTGGTCGAGCTGGAGCTCCACGACGAGATCGCCGAGTGGATGGACTCGCTCGACGCCGCCGAGTGGGATCGAACCGTCGTCGTGATCGACCGGCTCGCCGCGCTTGGTTCGTCGGCACGGATGCCGCTGTCGAGAAGCCTCGGGCGATGGGCTCTTCGAGCTGCGCTTCACCCTCGGGCCCACCGCCCGTCGGATCACCTACCGCTTCACCAAGGACGGCCGGATCGTCCTACTGACCACGTTCCGGAAGCAACGCAACAACGAACGCACCGAGATTGCCGGAGCCCGCAAGGCAGCCAAGGACTGCGCTGAGCGCAACCCGTGAAGGAGACGACGATGGCGAATTACTCCCGCTGGGACGACATCAAGAAGAAGCGCCACGGACCCGAGGCCGAGACCCGTGCCGGGGTCGAGCAGGATCTGGCGCTCGGGCAGCTCATCTACGACCTGCGCACCGAAGCCGGGCTCAGCCAGCGGGAGCTGGCAGAGCGGATGGGTACCACCCAGTCGGTGATCTCCCGCCTCGAGGAAGGCGGGGGAGCGCGCAACCGTATCGACACCCTCGCTCGGGTGGCCACGGCCCTCGACCGCCACCTTGTCGTGTCGTTCCCCGAGAAGGTCCCGGCCCGGCTCAAGGACGCCGTCCAAGTCGCCTGAGCAGCCGGTGGCGGCAGCCTCGCACTTCTACCCTTCTTCTACACGAGGATGACCCGCTGGCCGTGGAAGTTCGTGGCGGCCTCCTGATGGATCATACG
>BTUT01000483.1:0-2868 GCA_045862935.1 Acidimicrobiia bacterium | reverse complement strand
GTCGCGCACCGCGAGGAGCGAGCGGCCGATGCCGGTGCGCCGCAGGTGCGACACCATCGCGATGACGACGAGGAGTGCCGCGAAGCACATGTAGTAGTACGCGTCCTTGTCGGTCGCGAGGTCGAAGCGGCCGATCACCGGGATGTCGAGGACGGGGGGCTCGAGACGCGTGCCGTACCCGGTGAAGTAGGTGTTGAGACGCTCGTGGAGCAGCACGTAACCGCTCACGGCGAGCGCGAACCCGAGCGTGATGATCGCCAGGTACAGACCCCGCACGCGCAGCGCCGGGATGCCGATCACGATCGCGACCAGGACGCCCCAGAGGGTGCCCGCCGCGAGCGAGGGGAAGAACCCCATCGACTGCCCGTAGTACGCGGTGAGGTAGGCCCCGATCGCGACGAACGCGAACTGCCCCAAGGACAGCTGGCCGGCCCAGCCCGTGAGCACGGTGGCGGACACCGCGACCATCAGGAAGACGAGGATGCTGGTCGCATCGTTCATGTCGGTGGCCGACGAGAACACCAACGGCAGCGCGAGGCCGGCGAGGAGCAGCACGAGGATGCCGAGGTAGCGCACCGTGCGCGCGAGGGGGTGCACGAGGAGCTCGGCCCGGGCGGCGCGCGAGCGGGGGGTGAGCGTCCAGGCAGCCTCGTCGGCCTTCTGCGACCGGGCCCGGAACAGCACGAGCACGACGAGCAGGATGAACATCACCAGGGTGTCGGTGCCCGGCGACCCGGTGCTGTTCGAGAGCACGAGCACCTCGATCACGCCGATCGCGATCCCACCGACGAGCGCGAGCGGGAACGAGACCATTGCGCCCACGAGTGCGGCGACGAGTCCGCGCAGCAACAGATCGGGCCCGAGCGCCTGCGAGATGTCACTGGTGCGCTGGTTCAGGATCGGCGCGGCGATGAGCGCGCTGACCGCCGCGAGGACGCCGGCCAGGATCCAGACCTGGGTGGACACGGCCTTCACCCGGACCCCCGAGAGCGACGCACCGCTCGGGTTGTCGGCCGCGGTCCGGACCGAGAGGCCGAAGCGCGTGCGCTGGAGCAGGAACGCGAGCACCGCGACGATCACCGGCACCGCAACCAGCACCACGACCTGCTCGCTGCGGACCGTGAGCGGGCCGACGTCCCAGATCTCGTCGAACGGCGTGGGGAAGGCGAGGTTCTGCTCGATCTGGGGGAGCTGGAGCTGGAGGAGCAGGATGACCTGCGAGACCCCGATGGTCGCGACGAACAGCAGCAGCCGGGGCGCGGTGAAGAGCCGCCGCACGACGAGGAGCTCGGTGAGCCCGCCGAGCGCCGCGCCGATCGCGATCGCCAAGGGCAGCGACGCCCAGAACGACCAGCCGTTGTTCACGAACAGCACCGACATCACCGATGCACCCAGCGCGCCGAACTGGCCCTGCGCGAAGTTGATGACGCCCGACGCCCGGAACACGAGCACGATGCCGATCGCGACGAGGCCGTAGACCATGCCGCGGATGACGCCGTTGAAGACGATCTGCTCGGAGATGGTGAAGGCGAGTGAGATCATGCGCCCTCCCCCGAGAGGAAGACCGCGCGCAACAGGTCGTCGCGTTCGAGCAGCTCGTTGGCCGGGCCCTCGAACCGCACCCGACCGCGCTCCATGAACACCGCGCGGTCGGCCACCGAGAGGGCGACGTTCACCGACTGCTCGACGATGACCATCGTCACGCCAGTGGTCCGGAGGCCCTCGACGACCTCGAGCAGCTCCTGGACAACCAGCGGCGCGAGCCCGAGGGACAGCTCGTCGATGAGCAGGAGCTCCGGCTCGAGCATCACCGCCTTGCACACCGCGAGCATCTGCTGCTGGCCGCCCGAGAGCGACCCGGCACGATGCTTGAGGCGGTCCTTCAGCGCCGGGAACGTGTCGAGCGCCACCGCGATGCGGTCCCGACGCTTCGTCGGATCCTCGATGAGCCAGCTCCAGACCTCGAGGTTCTCGCCCACGGTCTGGCCGGGGAAGATGCACTCACCCCCGGGCACCTGGATCATGCCCATCGCGACGCGGAGCTCGGGATCGGTGAGGGTGATCGTGTGACCGTTCATGCGGATCACGCCGCGGTCGGGGATCACGAGGCCGCTGACCGTCTTGAGCAAGGTGGACTTGCCGGCCCCGTTGGTGCCGAGCAGGGCGAGCACCTCGCCGCGCTGCACCTCGAGGTTCACGTCGAAGAGGATCTGCACCGGACCGTACGACGTGTCGAGGTTGTGCACCTGCAGCACGGGGATGTGCTCGGGGTCGGACGCGATGCGACGCTGCTCCTCCTGCTCGTCGAGCAGCTCCTCCACCACCAGGGAGATGTCACGCTTCATGTACTTGGCGCCGCGCATCACGAGGAATCCGCCGAGCATCGCCGCGAACGGCACCACGACGAGGATCGCGGTGCGCTCGCCGTACGCGTCGGCCACCGCGGCGACCATGAGCCCGCCGAAGAACCCGCCGAGCAGGAAGATGTAGAAGCCGATGAGCGCGAACGCCTGCGCGCGCATGCGGTAGGGGACGACCGCGGAGATCGTGGGCCCGATCTGGGTGAACGCGGCGAGCTGGCAGGCGTTGGCGATCGCGACGAAGACGATCAGCGGCTCGACCGCACCGAGCTGTGTGCCGACCGTGAGGAACACGCCGTAGGCCACGACGAGCCAACCGAAGAGCCGCACCGCCCAGCGCGGGTCCTGCCGGAAGAGCCGGTCGCCGTAGCGCCCCGCGATCGGGATGAGGATCAACGCGGGGATGTAGGTGAGCGAGAGCACCCATCCGCGCTTGAACGCGCCGAAGTCGTACGTCTCCTCGAAGAGGAAGCTGAGCCGCACGGGACCGCTGACGAGCGCGAAGCCG
>BTUT01000482.1:0-2870 GCA_045862935.1 Acidimicrobiia bacterium | reverse complement strand
CCGGCACGTACCCGTGGCCCGCGTGGCCCTGCGCCACCCAGTAGCCCACGAACGCCGACTGGAACGGGCCGCGCTGCACGCTGCCGAGGCTCACCTCACCCACGAGCTCGCCCCGACGCAGGAAGATCCCGAACCCGTACGCGGTGTCGAACGCGCGCTGGCGCTCCCACGCACCGCAACGGGCGCGGAACGCCTCGACGTCCGCGACCGGGTCCGGGCTCTCCGCATCGGGAAGTGGCTCCCACGGCTCGAGCCATGCGCGGCTCGCGAGCCGGACCGTCCGCCACTGCTCCCAGTCCTGCGCGCGCAGCGCTCGCAGCTCCACGCGCGGACCCGTGAGCGAAGCGCCCCGACGCACGGACGGGAACGTAATGCATCGCGTCGCCGCCTGCACCGGGCAAGCCGTCTAGCGTGACGCAGATGTCAGGGATCGCGGTGGACGGGAACCGCTTGGTGTGGATCGACCTCGAGATGACCGGGCTCGACGTTCGCCGGCACGTGATCGTGGAGATCGCGGTGCTCGTGACCGACGCGGGACTCGAGCCCCTCGACGAGGGCCTCGACCTCGTCGTTCACCAGCCCGAGGAGGCGCTGGCGGCCATGGACGAGGTCGTGCGAGCGATGCACGCGCGATCCGGGCTCCTCACCGAGATCGCCGCGGCAACGCTCACCCTCGCCGACGCCGGGGCGCGCGCCCTGGCCTACGTGCGCCAACACGTGCCGGCGCCACGCACCGCGCCCGTCTGCGGGAACTCGATCGGCGTGGACCGCCGGTTCCTCGACGCCTACCTCCCGGAGCTCGACGGCTACCTCCACTACCGCAGCGTCGACGTGTCGACCCTCAAGGAGCTGTGCCGCCGGTGGGCGCCCGACGCGTACCGGAAGCGTCCGGCGAAGCAGGAGTCGCACCGGGCGCTCACCGACGTCCGCGAGTCCATCGCCGAGCTCGCGTACTACCGCGACGCGTTCCTGCGCGTGCCCGTGGTCGAAGCACACGAGGCGGTCGAGGCGCGCGCGGTGGAGGACGCCGACGGCGGGTAGCAACCCAGAGCGCTCGCGTCGCGCGGTCAGAGCAGGTCGCGCAACGCACCGAGCAGGGCCACCACCGAGCGCTCCCGCGCCGAGTGCCCCATGAGGCCGATGCGCCACGCCGCCCCTGCGAACTGCCCCAGGCCGCCGCCGACCTCGATGCCGTAGTCGGTGAGCAGCGCGGAGCGGAGGGCGGTGTCGTGGGCTCCGTCGGGCAGCCACGCGGTGGTGAGCTCGGGGAGGCGGTGGCCCTCCTCGGCGAGCAGCCGGAAGCCGAGCTCCGGCAGCGCCTCCTGGAGGTGCGCGCCGACCGCACGGTGCCGTGCCCACACGGCGTCGAGACCCTCGTCGAGGATGGCGCCGAGCGCCGCATGCAGCGAGAACACCATCGAGACGGGCGCGGTGTGGTGGTACACGCGCGCCGAACCGGCCACGTAGCTCGCGATGAGGCCGAGGTCGAGGTACCAGGACTGCGGAGCCTGGGCCCGGGCCTGCACGCGCTCGACCGCGCGGGGCGAGAACGTCACCGGTGAGAGGCCCGGCGCCACGCCGAGGCACTTCTGGGTCCCCGAGTAGCAGGCGTCGACACCCCACTCGTCGACCTCGACCGGGATCCCGGCGAGCGAGGTCACCGTGTCGAGCACGAGCAGCGTGTCGGTGTCGCGGAGCGCGCGCAGGGGCGCGACATGGTTCTCGACTCCGGTGCTCGTCTCGGCGTGCACCACCGCCAGGACGCGGGCGTGCGGGTGCGCCCGCTGGGCGTCGAGCAGCCGCTGCGGGTCGAGCGCCCGACCCCACTCCGCGTCGACGCGGACCACCTCGGCACCGCACCGGCGTGCCACCTCGCACATGCGTTCACCGAACACGCCGTTCGCGCCGACGATCGCGGTGTCGCCCGGCTCCAGGAGGTTCACGAAGCAGGCCTCCATCCCCGCCGAGCCGGTGCCGCTGACGGGGAGCGTGAGCGCGTTCTCGGTCCGGAAGACCCGCCGCAGGCGGTCCATGGTCTCGTCGAGCACGGCGATGAACTCGGGATCCATGTGACCGAGCATCGGGCGGCCGAGCGCGGCGACCGCCTCGGGATAGGGGTTGGAAGGGCCGGGACCCAGGAGCAGGCGGTCGGTCGTGGTCACAGCGCGCATCCTACGGACGCGGGCACCGCGGCGGGCATGCCGGGGGCGGGCACGCCGGGCCCGGGCACGCCGGCGGCGCGCGGCGCGCGGGCACGCCGGGCGGCGCGTGGCGCGACGCACCGCGTCCCGGACGTCAGGTGGCGACGACCACCGTCGCCCAGGGCTCGAGGAGCAGGCGGACGATGGGCTGGGCGGTCGGACCGGCCGTGAGCCCGCGGGCGACCTCGGCCGCGGCCCGGGCGACCCGGGTGACCTCGGGGTCCGGGAGCCGGTAGCCGGTGCGCCGCGCGCTGGCCTGCACCCGCTCGGCGGCGTGCGCCGCCGCTCGCGCGGCGTGGCGGGTGCCCCGGGTGTGGCGGATCGCGCGGTCGATGGCGATGGTCGCGCGCCACCAGTCGACCTCGTCCGCGATCGAGTCGAGCTCGAGCGAGCGGGCGACCCGATGGAGGTCGTCGGCGGTCAGCGAGTCGAGGACGGCAACGAATTCGTCGAGCTGCACCCGCGCATTCTGCGGAACGCGGCGCGAGAAGTGGTGGATATCCGTCCGCGATCAGCGGTCGGCGAGATCGCGCACGAGACCGTCGAGGATGTCGTCCTCCGACACGAGGACCTCGCTGAACTCGAAGGCGCGCATGACGCTCGCGAGCACGATCACACCACCCACGATGACGTCGACGCGCTCGGGCTCGAGGCCGGGGTTGTGGCGGC
>BTUT01000481.1:0-2873 GCA_045862935.1 Acidimicrobiia bacterium | reverse complement strand
GTGGGCACTCACCAAGCGCAACGTCTCTCGCGCCGCCACGAAGGGCGACACCGGCCTGGGGGGCATGATCATGAAGCTCGCGTACTCCGAGGCGCGCGACCGCCTCTGCGAGCTCTCGATGCGGGTGCTCGACCGGCAGGCGTTCGACGTCCACGACCCGTACGTGGAGGAGCGCCTGCGCACGCTCTCGCTTCCGATCGCGGCCGGCACCTCGCAGATCCAGCGCAACATCCTCGGCGAGCGCGTGCTCGGCCTGCCGCGTGAGCGCCAGTGGCCGGTTGGGGACTGACGGGAGACGTCGTGGACTTCGATCTCAGCGACGACCAGGAGGCGCTGCGCGACGGCATCCGGGCCGTGTGCCAGGGTCGCTTCGCCTCGGAGCGGGTGCGCGCCGGGTTCGACCGGCAGGTGTGGGACGAGCTCGCCGAGACCGGCGTGTTCTCGCTCATCGCCGACGGCTTCGCCTGGGCCGACGCGGCGATCGCCTTCGAGGAGCTCGGCCGGGCGGTCGTGCCCGGTCCGCTGGTGTGGGGCGTGCTCGCCCACGGCGTGGTCGACGGGGTCCCCACCGGCCTCGAGCGGCCGGCGTCCGGACCGGCGATGGTCGAGCACGTCGGTGCGTCCGACGTGGTGCTCGTCCTCGACGCGGACGCCGTGCGGCGGATCCCCGGGGACGCGCTCGACGGCGAGGCGCTCGACTGGCCCCTCGACCCGCTCACCCCGATCCATCGGGTGGCTCCGCTCCCCCAGGGCGAGGTCGTGGTGGGGGCCGACCCGAACGCGTGGCGACGCCAGGGAGCGGTGCTCACGGCGGCGTTCGCCGTGGGCATGGCGCACGCCTGCGTCGAGGCGGCGACCGCGTACTCGCTCGCCCGGAAGCAGTTCGACCGCCCGATCGGGTCGTTCCAGGCGGTGAAGCACCTGCTCGCCGACGCCATCGTACGAGCGGAGGTGGCCCGCACGGCGGTGCACGCGGCCGCGGTCGTGCTCGACGATCCCGAGGTGGGTGACGTCGACCGGGCGATCCGCGGCGCCAAGCTGCTCGCGGGGGAGGCGGCCCTGAAGAACGCGAAGACCTCCCTCCAGGTCCACGGCGGCATGGGGTTCACCTGGGAGGTCGACGTCCACCTGTACCTGAAGCGCGCGTGGTTGCTGAACACGACCTTCGGTACGCCCGACGCGTGTGCCGACGCCCTCGCCGGGGGCGCGCCGGCGCCGTGACCGCCGACGAGATCCGGATGCCGCCGATGCCGGAGATTCCGGAGACGAGGAGACAGCGATGATCCGCTTCAGCGTGCTCTACCCGAAGACCGACGGCGCGAGCTTCGACCACGACTACTACCGCGACCGGCACATCCCGCTCGCGTTGGCGACCTGGGGCCTCGACCCCGCCAACGTGTCGATCGAGAAGGGGATCAGCGGTCCCTACGAGGCGATCGCCCACTTCACCTTCGAGTCGCCCGAGGCGCTCGGCGCCGCGCTCGGCGGGGAGGGCATGGCTGCGGTCGGTGCTGACGTCGCGAACTACACCACGATCCAGGCCGTCATCCAGACGAGCGAGATCGTCTCCTGAGTGAGCTCCGGGGACGGGAGGGGTCGTTCGTGTCCTCGGCGATGAGCAGGCTCGATCCGTCCACCACGGTGCTCTCGGCGCTCGCCGGGCGGCTCGCGTCCGACCCCGACGGCCCCTACCTCGACTTCGAGGGCGTCGCCTACACGGTGCGGGAGATGGACGCGGCCGCGAACCGTTGCGCGCGGATGCTCGAGAGCCTCGGGGTGGGCCGGGGCGATCGCGTGGCGACGTTGCTCGAGAACGTCCCCGAGCAGGTGATCGCGTTCTTCGGGACCGTGAAGCTCGGAGCCACCCACGTGCCGGTGAACACCGCGTACAAGGGCGAGTTCCTGCGCCACCAGGTCGCCGACTCCGGGGCCGCGGTGCTGATCGTGCAGGGCGACCTCGCCGGACGCGTCGCCGACATCGTGGACGTCGACGGGGGCGTCGACGCGGTCGAGGCGGGGAGCGGTGGCCGCGGCGCCTCGGCCCTTCCCGAGCTCCGCGCGGTGGTCGCGGTGGGCGCACCCGACCGGGAGATCGCGGGGATCCCGGTGCACGACTGGGAGTCCGCCACCTCCGCCCGCTCGGGTGACGCCGTGGCCGACCCCGGGATCGAGCCGTCCGATCTCGCGTGCTTCATCTACACCGCCGGTACCACCGGTCCCTCCAAGGGCTGCATGCTCCCGCACCACTACGTCGCGACCCTCGGCGACCAGATCGCGCGAGCGTGGGAGATCACGCGCGACGACGTCGTGTTCACGCCGCTGCCGCTGTTCCACTTCAACGCCATCTCGGTGTGCGTGGTGGGCGCGCTGGTGAACGGTCACAGCGCCGCGATCGTGCGCCGCTTCTCGGTCTCGAACTTCTGGCCCGAGGTGGTCCGTACCCGGGCGACGATCGCGTCGCTGCTCGGCTCGCTCGCCATCCTCGTGGGCGATGCCGACGAGCACCCCGCGCCGGATGACCACCCCCTGCGCCTGTGCGTGGCGGCACCGATGCCGCCGGCCACCGACGAGGCGTGGCGCACCCGGTTCGGCGTGCCCACGTTCAGCGCGGGCTTCGGGCTCACCGAGGCGTCGCTCCTCTCCGCGCTGCCCGCGCGCGAGGTCAACAAGCCGGGCGCGGCGGGGCGGCTGAACCAGGATGACTTCGAGGTCCGCCTCGTCGACGACGACGACCAGCCGGTCCCGGTCGGGGAGACCGGCGAGATCGTGTGCCGTCCGCGGAACCCGAGTTCCATGTTCCAGGGGTACTGGCGCCGGCCCGAGGAGACGCTCGCCGTGTTCGGGAACCTGTGGTTCCACACCGGCGACCTCGG
>BTUT01000480.1:0-2880 GCA_045862935.1 Acidimicrobiia bacterium | reverse complement strand
CCGCGAGCCCTCGGGCTCGTACTGCTGCTGCTGCTGATCCGGGCCGTCGCGACCTGGGCCACGTTGGCGGGCGGCGGGGTGGGCGGCCTGTTCTTCCCCTTGTTCGTGGAGGGGTGGCTCCTCGGGACCGCCGTCGAGGTGGTCCTGTCGACCGACACGTTGCTGTTCCCCGTGATCGGTGCAGCCGCGTTCCTCGGCGCCGGCTACCGAACGCCGATCGCGGCCGTTGTCTTCGTCGCCGAGAGCACGGGCCGCCCGGGCTTCATCGTGCCCGCGCTGCTCGCGACCGCCGTCGCCCAGCTGGTGATGGGGGAGCAGTCGGTCACCGGCTTCCAGCTGCCGCGCCGGCTCGACCGGGTCGAACGCCGCGCGCGGCTGCCCATCGAACGGGCGGTGGTCGCCGTGCCGGAGTGCTCGCCGGAGACGCCGGTCGCCGATGTGGTCGGCCGACCCGACGCCGTCCCCCCGGTGGGGGTGGTCGCGCTCGTCGAGCGCGGCCGGTGGATGGGTCTCGTGGAACGCGCCCGGGCCGAGTCGTTCCTGGCGGCCGGCTCCATCGGCTCCGTGGCCCGTGACCTGGCGACGGCCGACGTCGTCGTGGCCGATCGTTCGTGGACGGTCGGGCAGGTGTCCGAGGCGGTCGCCACAGCCCCGGCCGGAGCGGTGGCCGTCGTCGAGCACGGCCGCCTCGTGGGAGTGGTGACGCCGGCGTCGATCCTGGCCGCGGAGCGCGATCTGCGCTGACGCGCGGTCACCACGCCCCGGTCGCGGCGATGCCGATCGCCGCCGCGAGGGTCGATGCCACCAGGCTCCCGACGGCGTACGCGAGCGCGACCCGCGCGTGTCCGTCCTCGAGCCGGCGAACCGTCTCGTACGCGTAGGTCGAGAACGTGGTGTACGCGCCGAGGAACCCGGTGCCGACGACCGTGCGGACGTCGGCGCTCACACCGTGCGCGAGCACGAGCCCGACCAGGATCCCGAGCGCGAGCGACCCCGAGACGTTCACCGCGAGCGTGCCCAGCGGGGTGATCGTGGGGCGGTGCGCTCGCGTCGACACCTCGATCGCGTAGCGGGCCGGTGCACCCACCGCCCCGGCGGCAGCGACGAGTCCGACGGTCACCGCCACGCTCACGACTCGTCCTCGGCCGGTACGGGAGTGCGCCGCCAGCCGGCCACCGCGAGGCCGGCGAACACGGCGACGACACCGGCGACCGCACTCGACGTCGCGTACAGCACCGCCGTGGTGTGCCGGCCTCCGCGCCAGAGCAGCGCGGTCTCGGTGGCGAACGTCGAGAACGTGGTGAAGGCGCCGAGCACGCCGACGCCGGCGAACAGTCGCAGCCAGTGCTCGGGTGCACCCTTGCGGACCAGCACCTCCAGGAGCACCGCGAGCAGGAACGCACCGCCGACGTTCACGGCGAACGTGGTCGCGGGAAAGCTCCCTGGGGCGCCGGGAAGCGCGCGCGTGACGCCGTAGCGTGCGAGAGCACCGATCGCGCCGCCGGCCGCCACGAGCGCGACCGGTCCCGGCGCGAGCGGATGACGGGTTCGGAGGTGTGGGACGCGCGGCTCGGTCACCCGCGCAGGGCCCGGATCCCGGACGCGTCGGCGACCGAGAACGCGGCGTCGACCAGGGCGGAGACCATCCGGCCCATCTGGTCGAAGCCCTCGCCCAGCGTCTTGCCCATGAGGAAGCGCGCGTTGATGCCCTCCAGGATCACCGCGAGCTTGTAGAACGCGAACACGATGTAGAAGTCGAGGTTGGAGAGGTCGCGGCCGGTGAGGCGCGCGTAGCGCTCGACGACCTCGTCGAGCCCGATGAACCCGGGCAGACCCGACGCGCCGCCGGTGGCGAGCGTTCCGGCCTCGTCGTCGTTGCCCCAGTGCACCCAGTAGACGAGGAACAGCCCGAGGTCGGTGAGCGGGTCACCGAGCGTCGACATCTCCCAGTCGAGCACGGCAACGATGCGCGGCGCGTCGGGCGCGAGCATGGTGTTCTCGAGCCGGTAGTCCCCGTGCACGATCGCGGGAGGGCCCGACTCCGGGCACGCGGCGTTGATGCGGCGCGCGAGCTCGTCGATCGCGGGGAGCTCGCGCGTCTTGTTGGCCTGCCACTGCTTGCCCCAACGCGCGACGTTGCGGGCGAGGAAGCCGTCGGGCCGGCCGAAGTCGCCGAGGCCGACCGCGCCGTAGTCGATGCCGTGGAGCGCGGCGAGCACGTCGATCAGCTCGTCCGACACCGCGCGCGCGTCGGCCGGATCGAAGTCGGCGAGCTCGGTGGTCGAGCGCACGACGCGTCCCTCGACCTTGTCCATCGCGTAGAACGGGGCGCCGATGACGGCCGGGTCGTCGCAGAAGGCGTGTGTCGCGGGCACGGGGACCGGCGAGCCCTCCAGCGCGGAGATCACGCGGTGCTCGCGGGCCATGTCGTGCGCGGTCTCGAGCACGTGCCCGAGCGGTGGGCGCCGCACGACCCACTCCCTCGTGCCGTCGGTGACGACGTAGGTGAGGTTGGAGCGCCCGCCGGCGATGAGCGACGCCTCGAGCGGGCCGTCGCCCGCGCCCGGGACGTGGGCCGCGAACCAGGATCGCAGCGCCACCAGGTCGAGCCCTTCCGGCGTGGCAGTCACGCGGAGGACACTAACGAACGGAGGGTCGCCCGGAGGTCGGGCGAACGGCGCCTCGCCCGGGGATCAGGCGACGCGGGGCTCGCGGGGAGCGACGGGCTCGCCGTTGCCCTTGGGGTAGCGGGCGACGCGGCCCACCGGCATGTCGACCCGGAAGCCGGCGGCGGCGCGGTCCTCTTCGGACTCGCCGCCCCAGAACCCGTACTCGCGGTGCTCGCGGGCCCAGCGGCGACACGGCTCCACGACCTCGCAC
>BTUT01000479.1:0-2883 GCA_045862935.1 Acidimicrobiia bacterium | reverse complement strand
GCGCGGACGGCGCAGACTCCGGGACCGCGCCGAACCCGGACGCGCTCCGGCTCACACGCCCCAGCCGTGCCGGCCCCCGCGGGCCGCGCGGCGCCCGGCGCGGTCGGCTGCGCACGCCGACACGTGAAGAGGTGGTCGAGCTGCTGGACCGGGAGCGGATGCTCCCCGCGATCGTGTTCGTGTTCAGCCGCGCCGGGTGCGACCAGGCGGTCGAGCACGCGCGCGCCGCGCGCGTCGTGCTCACCACGAGCGACGAGCGCGCGGCCATCCGGGCGATCGCCGAGGCGCACGCCGCGGGACTGGCCCCCGACGAGCTCACGGTGCTCGGGTACGGCGCCTGGCGCGACGCCCTCGAAGCCGGGCTGGCCGCGCACCACGCGGGCATGGTGCCCCCGATGAAGGAGGCGGTCGAGGAGGCGTTCGCCGCCGGGCTGGTGAAGGTCGTCTTCGCCACGGAGACGCTGGCGCTCGGGGTCAACATGCCGGCCCGCTCGGTGGTGATCGAGAAGCTCACGAAGTTCACCGGCGAGCGTCACGAGTTCCTCACCCCGGGGGAGTACACCCAGCTCACGGGGCGCGCCGGGCGGCGGGGGATCGACGACACGGGCAACGCCGTGGTGCTGTGGAGCCCGTTCGTGACCTTCGAGCAGGTCGCCGCGCTCGCTTCACGCGGCTCCGACCCGCTCGTGTCGGCGTTCCGCCCGACCTACAACATGGCCGTGAACCTGGTGGCGCGGTACGACCGGGAGACCGCTCACCGCCTGTTGAACCTGTCCTTCGCGCAGTTCCGGGCCGACCAGGACGTCGTCACCCTCGAGCGTGAGCTCGGAAGGGCCCGCGACCGTCTCGCGCGCGCCGCCGAGCGATCGGCGGCCTCGGCCGGGTCGCACGCCCCACCGCCCGCTCGCCCGAGCCGCGCCGCCATCGGCCGGGCGATCGCCGCCCTCGTGCCGGGCGACGTGCTCCTCCTCGGACGCCGGGCGACGCGCACGGTGGTGATCGGGCACGACGGCCGGGGCCGCGAGGCCCGGGTGGTGGTCATCGACGCCGGGAGGGAGACACGGCGCCTCGGCACCGAGGACTTCGCCATCCCCCCGGTCCCGGTGGCGCGCATCGGGTTGCCGGAGCCGTTCGCCCCGCGCAGCCCCGCCTTCCGGCGGGCGGTCGCCGACGCGGTCCGCCGGGCACGCGTGCCCTCCGACGCCGCGGTGGCCAGCGAGGCACCGCGGGACCCGGAGACGGCGCGGGCACGCGATCGCGCGGCCGAGGACGCGGCCGCGGTGACCCGCGCCGAGCGCGACGTCGCCCGCTTGGAGCGCCGGGTGCGGGCGCGCGGCGAGAGCCTCGCCCGCCAGCTCGATCGTGTCCTCGCGCTGCTCGAGTCGTGGGGCTACGTCGACGGCTGGACCCTCACCGAGCCCGGCGAGCTCCTCGCCCGCCTGTCAACGGAGACCGACGTGCTCGTCGTGGAAGCCTTGCGTGACGGCGTGCTCTCCGGGCTCACCCCCCCGGAGCTCGCGGCGGCCGTGTCGTGCTTCACCTACGAGCGCCGCGGCCCGGACGGCGCCACGCCGTCGCCGCCACTGCGCTGGCCGACGAGCCGGGTGGCGAGCGCCTACCGTGCCGTCGAGCGACGCTGGCGAGAGCTCACGAGCGCCGAGGGCGACTTCCGGCTCCCGGCGACGCGACCGCCCGACCCGGGCTTCACGCCGGTGGTCCACGAGTGGGCGCGGGGCGACGCGCTCGGCGAGGTGCTCGACGACGAGCTGACGGCGGGGGACTTCGTGCGCCAGGTCAAGCAGGTCCTCGACCTGCTCCGCCAGATCGGGGACGTGACCCCGGATGCGGCCGTCGGCCGGGCGGCCCGCGACGCGGTGCGCGCGTGCAACCGGGGCGTGGTGGCCGCCGCCGGCGCGGTGCTGGTGTGAGGCCGGGATCGTGATGCGCCGAGGTGAGCCGTGGGAGGAGCCGGCCCGCGGCGCGGCCGACGGGGTGGTCGAGGTCTCGGGCGGCGACCCGGCGCTCGCCGCGGCACACGCGGCCCGACCCGACGCCGTCGTGCGCTTCGAGCCCGATGCGACCTCCGACCTGGCACGGGCGTTGGGCCTCGGCCGAGCGAGCACTCCCGACCGGTCGATCGTCGCCTGCGACGTGCTGGCGACCCAGCGCGACCTCGCGCCCGAGCGTCAGACCGCGGTGAACGCGGTCGTGCTCGGGATCCCGCCCGATCGCCTGCGCGCGTGGCACCGGCGGCGGGCGGTGCAGGTGACCGTCGACGGGCGCACCGTCGGCACCCCGCGAGCGAGCACGGTCGTGATCGCGAACGGCCAGTTCCTCCGGGGATCGGACCTCGTCCCCCGTGGGCACCCGGGCGACGGGCGCGCCGAGGTGCAGATCTACGCGCTCGCGCCCAAGGACCGTCGCCCGATGCGTGCCCGTCTGGCGACCGGCGACCACCTGCCCCACCCGCACATCCTCGAGGTCTCCGGGCGGAACGTCGTGGTGGAGTGGACGGGCCGGGGCGGGGCGCGCCCGGGGGCACCGATCGAGATCGACGGCCACCGGCGGGGGAGGGCGCGCCGGCTCCTCGTCGACCTCGTCCCGTCGGCCCTGAGGGTGCGCTGCTGAGCCGGGGCCCGTCGCTACGATCACATCCCCTCCGTCCCCGAGGTCGTCGATGCAGTACGTGGCCGAGCGCTTCTCTCCCCAGGAAGCCGAGATCCTGCGGCCGTACTTCACCAACCTCGACGAGCCCGTGTTCGCGCTGGTCAACCTCCCGGAGGTCGTCAAGGGCGCGCTGTTCGCCCGCTACTCACGCAGCGCGAAGAGCCTGCGCCGGCTGTTCCTCGACGACGACCTGAGCCGGGGCCGCTACCCCGCGGG
>BTUT01000478.1:0-2887 GCA_045862935.1 Acidimicrobiia bacterium | reverse complement strand
ACCCACAGGCTGACGCTCGCGTCGCGGGCCCGGGCGTGCTCGAGCGCGGCATCGAGCAACGCGCCCGGCGCCGCACCGTCGCGGTGCTCGGGGAGCACGGTCATCGCGAGGTCGAAGGCGAGCGGCGCCTCGGATCGTGCGATCAGGCGCAGGTACCCCACCGGCTCGCCGTCGACGAGCGCGACGAGCCCTCCCGATCCCGGTGCGGGGCGATCGAGGTCGCGCCACACGGCATCGCCGAGCGCGGGATGCTCGTCGCGACGCTCGGAGCGCTCCGAGAGCGAACGGGCGAGCGCCGCCTCGCCCTGGGGGTCGGGCCCGTCCGCGGTCAGCGCTCGGACCTCCACCACGGCGGCGAGGGTAGCGTCGGCTCCGTGCCCTCTCCGGCCCCCCGGTCCTCGTCGCCCCGGTCCTCGGCCCCCCGGTCCTCGTCCCCCCGGTCCTCGACCCCCCGGTCCTCGTCCCGTGCTGCCTCCCCCGCCAAGCCTCGCGGGGCATCTCGGAAGGCGACCGTCCCACGCAGACCCCGAGGTGCTGCTGCGCGGGCCGCGACGGTGATCGAGCGGCTCGCCGGGGAGTACCCCGGCTCGGCCGACGAGCTGTGCGCGCTGGTGCACGACACGCCCTTCGAGCTGCTGATCGCCACGATCCTCTCGGCGCAGTGCACCGACGAGATGGTGAACAAGGTCACGCCCGTGGTGTTCGCCCGCTACCCCACACCCGCCGACCTCGCGTCGGCCGACCCGGCGGAGCTCGAGTCGATGGTCCACCCGACGGGCTTCTTCCGCTCGAAGGCCAAGAACCTCATCGGCATGGGGGCGGCGCTCGACGAGCGGTTCGGCGGCGAGGTGCCCACCGAGCTCGCCGACCTCGTCACCCTGCCGGGCGTGGGCCGCAAGACCGGCAACGTGATCCGGTCGGTGGCCTTCGGCCTGGCGGGCCTTCCGGTCGACACCCACGTCGGGCGGCTGTCCGTCCGGCTCGGGCTGACCGCGGAGACCGACCCGGTGAAGGCCGAGCTCGCGCTGAACGAGCTCGTCCCCGAGGCGGAGCGCGGCGCGTTCTCCCTGCGCATGATCCTGCACGGCCGCCAGGTGTGCGTCGCCCGCCGCCCGCGTTGTGACGTCTGCCTCCTGAACGACATCTGTCCGAGCGCCTTCAAGGTCTGAACCCGACCCCGGTGCGGGTCGTCCCCGGTGCGGGTCGGCCCCGGTGCGGGTCAGCCCAGGTGTGCGGCGGCCCGGTCGAGCTGGCGGCGGGCGGCCGCGAGCGAGCGCTCGGCGGCGAACAGGTCGGCCGCCACCGCGGAGTCGGGTGTGTCGTCGTAGTGCGCGGCAACCGCGGTGATC
Source organism: Acidimicrobiia bacterium (assembly GCA_045862935.1). Classification (GTDB taxonomy): domain Bacteria; phylum Actinomycetota; class Acidimicrobiia; order IMCC26256; family PALSA-555; genus CAIUKV01. The sequence goes on along the minus strand of BTUT01000478.1, from coordinate 1,538 downwards.
CGGCGGACCAGGTCGTCGACCTGGGCCCGCAGGGTGGAGAGCTCGGCGAGGTCGGACTCGGTCGACACGGCTCGAAGACTATGCACGGGGGTGTGGAGAGGGGCCACGGTTACCATGCGCCGTCTCCCATGCTGGCCCGCATCGACCTGCGCGGCGTGACGGATCTCGCCTCCGTACTCGCACCTCCTCCCGATGATCCCGGGCCGGTGGAGGCCGTCCGGGCGATCATCGCGGCGGTGCGGGAACGGGGCGACGACGCCGTCCGGGATCTCACGGAGCAGCTCGACGGGTGTCGCGTCGGCGACCTCCGGGTCCCGGAGGCCGAGCTCACCGCCGCGCTGAGCGAGCTGCCGCGCGAGGTGCGCCGGGCGCTCGACGAGGCGCACGGGGCGATCGCGGCGTACCACGCCGCACAGCGCGACGACGGCTTCGTCCTCGAACGCGGCGGCATCACGCTCACGGAGCGGGTGGTCCCGGTCGCCCGGGCCGGGTGCTACGTCCCCGGCGGCCGGGCGGCGTACCCGTCGACCGTGTTGATGACCGCGGTGCCCGCCCGGGTCGCCGGGGTGGCGGAGATCGCGCTGTGCGTGCCCCCGGGGCCCGACGGGGAGGTTCCCGCGGTCACCAGGGCCGCGGCCGCCCTCGCGGGAGTCGACGAGCTGTACCGGGTCGGCGGTGCACAGGCCGTCGCCGCGCTGGCCCACGGCACCGAGTCGATCCGGCCCGTCGACGTGGTCGTCGGTCCGGGGAACGTCTACGTGGCCCTCGCCAAGCGTGAGGTGGCGGGCACCGTCGGGGTCGATGGCTTCGCGGGCCCGTCCGAGGTCGCGGTGGTGGCCGACGCGACCGTGGATCCGGCCTGGGTCGCGGCCGACCTGCTCGCGCAGGCCGAGCACGGCCCGGGTGGTACGGCCGTGCTCGTGACGTGGGATCCGGGCGTGGCCGGTGCGGTCGACGAGGCGATCGGGGTGCTCCTCGCCGATGCGCCCCGCCGCGCGGAGATCGAGGCGACGCTCGCGTCCGGCGGCCGCATCCTGTTGGTCGACGACGCCCTGGCGGCGTGCCGGGCGGTCGACGTGCTGGCGCCCGAGCACGTCGAGCTGCTGTGCGGTGACGCCGATCACCTCGCGACGCAGGTCCACAACGCGGGCGCGGTCTTCGTGGGGCCGTTCTCGCCGGCCGCGCTCGGGGACTACCTCGCCGGGGTGAACCACGTCCTTCCCACGGCGCGCACCGCGCGGTTCGCGAGTGCGTTGCGGGTCGACACCTTCTGCAAGCACGTGCACGTCGTCGAGGCCGACGCGCGCGGCCTCGCGCGGGTGACGGACGCGGTGGTGGCGCTGGCCACCGTCGAGGGCCTGCCCGAGCACGCGCGCTCGGTGCGCATCCGCACCGCCTCCACCGGGAGCCCGCAGTGAGCCTTCCCTCACCGCGCCCCGACCTCCAGGCGCTCGAGGGGTACCACTCCCCGCAGCTCGACGTTGCGGTGCGTCTCAACACGAACGAGAGCCCGTTCGCACCGCCGAGCGCGTTCGTGG
>BTUT01000477.1:0-2890 GCA_045862935.1 Acidimicrobiia bacterium | reverse complement strand
CACCCGGCTCCATCGAACGGCACTGGCGGTCGTGCTCCCGGGGCGCCGCGGATGGGGGCGTCGCGGATCGTGAGCCTCGCGGCCACGCAGACGGATTCGCCGGGACGCCCCGGCCCGCCCCTCGGGCGCGCCCGATTCGAGTCTTCCCGCCGTCGGTGGGGGCGCGGCGGGCCCCGAGGAGGTGCCGTCGCGAGCGGCGGCGCCCGGATATCCCCGAAATCGCGTCGCCGGGCGGCCAGAATCGGCCCCCGATGGACCTGTCGGCCCGCGATCGCGCTCTGCTCGACTTCGAGCGCGGGTGGTGGCAGGCGCCCGGGACCAAGGGCGCGCGCATCCGTGCCGAGTTGGGGTGTTCGCCCACTCGCTACTATGACCGGCTTGCTGCGCTGCTCGACGACCCCGCGGCCTTTGCGTACGACCCCCTGACTGTGATGCGACTCCGTCGACTCCGCGACCAGCGCCGGCGGGCCCGTTACGAAGGCGACACCGCCGATCCGAGGTCCCGATGAGCCAGCCGGGGCGTCCGCCGCGCGAACGGGGGTCCGACCCGAACGGTCATGCGGCGATGTCCGCCGGACGGGGAGCCGTCCTCGTGGGCGTGGCGGTCGTCGTCGGCATCCTCATCCTGACGACGATCGACAACGGCGGACCCCGCACGACGACGCCGGCCACCACGGTGCCGCCCACGATCGTCACCGTGCCGGCGACGAACGCCGACGGCACTCCGGCCACCACGGTGCCGGGGACCACGGCGACCACCAAGGCGAAGAAGTCGAGCACGAAGGGCGACACGAAGACCGCCCGCTCCAACGACCAGGTCGTCGTCCAGGTCCTCAACGGATCCGGCGTGGCCGGGGCAGCGACGCAACGATCCAGCGAGCTCCGGGGCAAGGGCTACCAGGTGCTGCCGGCGGGGAACGCGCCGGCTCAGCGCACGGGGAGCGCGGTGCAGTGCAAGGCCGGGTACGAGAAGGAAGCCCAGGTGCTCGTGACGACCCTCGCCGAGTTCGGGGTGACCGCCGTGGTGGAGCCGATCCCCGACCCGCTGCCGGCCGGATTCGACGCGGCCGCGAACTGCTACGTGCTCCTCGGCAAGTAGTGCCCTCGGCAGCTCACGCCGACCCGCCCCACGAACGCGCGATCCCCGCGCCCGCGACCCCGTCCGAGCTCCCGAACCCGTCCGAGCTCCCGACCCCGTCCGGCCACTGGGCGCCGATCGTCGCCACACCCACCGCGGCGGCGCTCATGGTCGACTTCGACGGCTCGATCGCGCCGATCGTCGACGACCCCGCGAGCGCGAGGCCGCTCCCCGAGGCGGTGGACGCCCTCTCGCGTCTCGCTCGGCGGTGCGCGCTGGTGGCGGTCGTCACCGGGCGCCCGGTGGCCCATGTCCGGGCGCACCTCGCCGATCCGGCGGTCGTGATCGTGGGTCAGTACGGCCTCGAGCGTGACCGGGACGGCGTCGTCGTCGTGGACCCCCGCGCCGAATCGTTCGGGCCGGTGGTCGCGGCGGCCGCCGACGCAGCCGAGCGGGCATGGCCCGGTCTGGTGGTGGAGCGCAAGGGCGGGATCGCGTTCACCCTCCACTGGCGCACGGCGCCCGAGCACGCCCCGACCGAGGCGGACCTCGGCGCGTTCGCCGCCCATCACGGCCTCGAGCGGCTCCCGGGCCGGATGGCCTGCGAGCTCCGTCCCCCGGTGGACGTGGGGAAGGGCACGGCCGTCACCGACCTCCTCGGCTCCACGGAGTGCACCGCGGCGGCGTTCGCCGGTGACGACCACGGTGACCGGGCGGCCTTCGCCGCGTTGGCGGCCTGGGCGCGTGAGCGACCGGGTGAGCGCACCGCGTTGCGCGTCGCGGTCGCGTCCGGCGAGTCACCGCCGGAGCTGCTCGCGGAGGCGGACCTGGTGCTCGACGGTCCGGACGCACTCGGCACGCAGCTCACGGCGCTCGCGGCTGCGTTGGATCAGCGGGCGGCCGCGAGCTGATCGTCGAGCCAGTCGCGCGGCGAACGGGCACCCGCGAGCGCTCGCAGGCGTGCGGCCTGCACCGCCCGCTGCTCGGCCGGCAGCGACAGCGCGTGGTGCAGCGCCTCGGCGTTCTGCTCGACGTCGAAGGGGTGCACCGCGACGACCGCGTCGCGCAGCTCGTCGTAGGCGCCCGCCTCGGGCGACAAGCACACGACCCCGTCGCGTGCGTTGCAGAGCGGCCCTTCCTTGGCCACCAGGTTCAAGCCGTCCCGGATCGGGTTCACGAGGAGCACGTCGTAGCGCCGGAGCGCCGCGACGCTGCTCGGGAAGTCGTCGCGGGTCTGGAGCACGACGGGCTGCCACGCGCCCGACGCGAAGCGCCGGTTCACCAGGTCGGCGGCCTGCTCCACCTCCTGGCGGTACGCCAGGTACTCGGGGAGTCCCTCGCGCGACGGGTTCAGCAGCGCGACGAACACCACTCGCTCGCGCCACTCCGCGAACCGCTCGAGCAGGCGGTGGTACGCCACGAAGCCGCGGACGATGTTCTTCGAGGGCTCGACGCGGTCGATCCGCAGGAGCAGCCGGCGTTCTCCGACGACGTCGTCGAGCTCGGCTCCGGCGCGCGCGGCGTCGGGTGACTCGAGGATCTCCTGGAGCGCCACCTGATCCGGGCCGAGCGCAGCGGCGAAGCTGGGCGCGTGCCGGTGCTCCCCGAGCACCTCGCGGGACGACGCCTCGTATGCCCGGGCCCATCGCGGGGTGTGGAAGCCGCTCGGCACGCGGGCCATCGATCCGAGGAGCGACCGGGCGACGTCGGTCGGCAGGACCCGGATCGAGGTCGGCCCGCAGAACGGGGTGTGGGTGAAGTGCGCGACGCGCAGGTCCGGCTCCAGGTCCTTGACCATCCCGGGCACGAGTG
>BTUT01000476.1:0-2896 GCA_045862935.1 Acidimicrobiia bacterium | reverse complement strand
TGCTGCGCCTGGTGCGAGGTGCGGCGCCGTTCACCGTGCGCGTCGCGTCCACGGCGCGGCCCCACCTGCGGCCCTGAGGGGTGGTAGACCACGACGCGTGGGATACGCCGACGAGCTCTTCGACCTGACGGGGCGGGTCGCGATGGTCACGGGTGGCAGTCGCGGGCTGGGGAGGGCGATGGTGCTCGCGCTGGCGGGGTGCGGCGCCGACGTGGTCATCACGAGCCGGAACCTCGAGTCGTGCGAGGCGGTGGCCCGTGAGGTGTCCGAGACCACCGGACGCGACGCGCTGGTGCATCCGTGCCACGTCGGGCACTGGGACGAGCTCGACGGGCTCGTCGACGCGGCGTACGCCCGGTTCGGGCGGGTCGACGTGCTGATCAACAACGCCGGGAAGTCTCCGCTGTACCCGAGCCTGCTCGAGCTCGACGAGCGGCTCTGGGACAGCGTCTTCAACCTGAACCTCAAGGGTCCGTTCCGGCTCTCGGTGCTCGTGGGATCCCGGATGCGCGAGGCGGGTCGCGGCTCGATCGTCAACATCTCGACCAGCGGCGCGCTCCGTCCCGATCCGTCGTTCGTTCCGTACGCCGCGGCCAAGGCCGGGCTCAACAACATCACGGAAGCGCTCGCCAAGGAGCTCGGTCCGACGGTGCGCGTGAACTGCATCTCCGCGGGGCCGTTCGCCACCGACGTGACGCGGGCCTGGCCCGACGAGTGGAAGCAGCCCGGCGGCATGCCCAACTTCGCGATGAAGCGCATCGGCGAGCCCAACGAGGTGGTCGGTGCCGCGCTCTACTTCGCGAGCGACGCGTCGAGCTTCACGACCGGCGCGATCCTGCGCGTCGACGGCGGGATGCCGTAGCGCCGGATCGCCGTCAGTCGCGACGCGACCGCTTCTGCGCCTCGCGGGCCATCTTGGAGAACCGGCGTTCCGTCCGGCGACGCTCGACCGGATCGGCGCGCAGCTCGGCGGCCTCGGCTTCGCGACGGAGCGCCAGCCAGCTCTCGTAGCGCTGTGGGTCGAGCGCGCCGCTCTCGACCGCCGCGCGCACCGCGCACCCGGGCTCGGAGGTGTGCGTGCAGTCGGTGAAGCGGCACGGGCCCTCGGTGAGCCCGAGCGCCTCGACCACGTCGTCGAAGACCTCGTCGACGGTGGCGACGTCGGTGAAGAGCCCGACCTCGCGCAGACCCGGGGTGTCGACGAGGCACCCGTGCCCGGGGAGGACGTGGAGCTCGCGCGCGGTCGTCGTGTGGCGCCCCTTCGCATCGGTCGATCGGACCGCGGTCGTGGCTGCGACATCTCTGCCGGCGAGCACGTTCACGAGCGTCGACTTGCCGGCACCCGACTCACCGACGAACGCGACGGTACGACCCCGTGTCGCGTCGCGCAGTGCACGGAGCCCCGCACCGCTGCGGACCGACGTGCCGATCGCGTCGACGCCCGGGGCGGCGCGCTCGACGATCGCCTCGGCCGCGACCACCTCCGGCGCGGCGACGAGGTCGACCTTGGTGAGCACGGCGAGCGGGCGCGCCCCGGAATCGAAGACCTGCACCACGAACCGCTGGATCCGGCCGCGCTTCACGGGCCGGTCGAGGCCGCAGACGACGCCCACGAGGTCCACGTTGGCCGCGATGAGCTGCGGGCCCCCCCGCGTCGGGTCGCGCCGCTGGAGGAGCGCGGTGCGCTCGAGCACGGCGACGACCGAGTGGTCGTCGACCAGCAGCCAGTCACCCACGGCGAGCGGTGGGAGCGCGGGGCGCAGCGGGCGGGCACCCACGTGGTGCGCGGTGGCCACGAGCACGGCGATCCCGTCGTGGCGCACCACCCGCCCGGGCTCCGTCCCCGGCGGCCGATCCGCGGCGAGGGCCGCCCAACGCTCGTTCCAGCCGAGCTCGGCGAGCCGCCCGGGGACCGCCGGCTCCCCCAACGCCTAGCCCCCGGTCGCTTCGCGTCGGAGCCGGTCTCGCAGCACGAACTTCTGGATCTTCCCCGACGGGGTGCGCGGGAGCTCCTCCTCGACCCGCAGCTCCTCGGGGAACTTCTGGCGGGCGAGGCCGGCGGCGTCGAGGTGCGCACGCACCGCGTCGAGGTCGGGCGCCGAGCACCCGGGGATCACGCGCACGAACGCGCACGCGTGCTCGCCGAGCCGCGCGTCGGGCGCTGCGACCACCGCCACCTCGCTGATGCCGGGCATCTGCTGGAGGAGCTCCTCGACCTCGGCGGCCGAGATGTTCTCGCCGCCGCGGATGATGATGTCCTTCTTGCGGTCGGTGATGGTGATGCAGCCGTGCTCGTCGCGCACCGCGATGTCGCCGCTCGCGTACCAACCGTCGCGGTCGAACGCCGCGTCGGTGAGCGCGGGGTTCGTGTAGCCCATGAAGAGGTCGGGTCCACGGCTCCAGATCTCCCCGGGTCCGTTGCCCGCGTCGTGGCCCTCGTCGTCGACGAGGCGGACCTCGACGCCGGGCATGGGCAGGCCGTCGGTGTGATTGCGCTGGTGGCGGTCGTCGTCGAACTTCGAGCCCGTCGTGGACGGGTGCTCGGTCGAGCCGTACGCGCGCAGGAGCTTGATGCCGAGCGACTCGGCACGCTCCGCGACCGCGGCCGGGATCGCCGAGCCACCCATGCCCACCTGCTGGATCTGGTGGTGGTGGGCCTCGGTGCAGCTGGGGTGGTCGAGGAGCGACGTGAGGAAGTAGGTGGAGCCGCTGCCCGCGGTGAGGTCGGCTTCCATCAGTGCTGCGAGGACCATCGCCGGATCCCAGACGTCGATGAGGTGCACGGGCAGGCCGCGCAGCAGCGGGCCGAGGAGGCCACCCTGCATGCCGATCGCGTGCCCCACGGGTGCTCCGATCAGGTTGGCCTTCGTGAACGTGCTCGTGCGCATCATGTGCA
>BTUT01000475.1:0-2928 GCA_045862935.1 Acidimicrobiia bacterium | reverse complement strand
GGGCGCGAACCCGTACGCGTCGAACGGCTCCCTGTGCACCGCCCCCGACTTCCCCGGGCGGCTCGACGCGCTGCGCGCGCGGGGCGGTCGTCTCGTCGTCGTCGACCCGCGCCGCACCCGCACCGCCGAAGCCGCCGATGAGCACCTCTTCATCCGGCCGGGCACGGACGCCGCGTTCCTGGGTGCGCTGGTGCACACGCTCTTCGCGGAGGGCTCGGCCGACGTCGGGCCCCACCTCGCCCCGCACGTCGCGGGGCTCGAGACGGTGCGCGCGCTGGTCCGCGACCTCGCGCCCGAGGCGGCCGCGCCGGTGTGTGGGATCGACGCGGGCGCGATCCGCCGCGTTGCCCGGGACCTCGCGACGGCGCCGCGCGCGGCCGTGTACGGAAGGATCGGGACCTGCACGCAGGCGCTCGGCACGCTCACGTCGTGGCTCGTCGACGTGCTGAACGTGATCACGGGGAACCTCGACCGACCCGGCGGCGCGATGTTCACCCGCCCGGCGGCGGGGAGCGCCACGACCGGTGGACCGGTCGGGCCCGGGCGGGGCGTGCGCCTCGGTCGGCACACGAGCCGCGTGCGGGGCGCGCCCGAGCGGTTCGGCGAGTACCCGGTCGTGTGCCTTGCCGAGGAGATCGAGACCCCCGGCGAGGGCCAGATCCGCGCGCTCGTGACGATCTCGGGGAACCCCGTGCTCAGCACGCCGGGAGGCGATCGACTGGCCGCCGCCCTCGACGGCCTCGACTTCATGGTGAGCATCGACGTCTACCGCAACGAGACGACCCGGCACGCGGACGTGATCCTCCCCGCGCCCCCGATGCTCGCGAAGGGCCACTACGACCTCGCGCTCTACCAGCTCGCGGTGCGCAACGTCGCGAACTACTCGCCGCCGCTGATCGACCTCGCGCCGCACGAGATGGCGGAGTGGGAGATCATGATCCGGCTCGGCGCGGTCGCGATGGGGATGGGCGCGGCGCTCGACGAGGATGCCGTCGCCGCGATCGACGCGATGCTGACGCGCCAGGTCGTCGAGAAGGCCGTGGCCCGGGCGGGATCCAACGTCGAAGGCCGCGATGCCGACGAGCTGATGGCGGCGACCGTGTCGCGACGTGGCCCGGAGCGGGCCCTCGACGTGATGCTGCGCACCGGGCCCTACGGGGACGGCTTCGGCGCCGACCCGGACGGGCTCTCGCTCGCGGTGCTCGAAGCGAACCCGCACGGGATCGATCTCGGCCCCCTGGAGCCTCGCGTCCCCGAGCTCCTGCGGACGCCGTCGGGCAAGATCGAGCTCGCACCGGAGGCGATCGTCGCGGACGTCGCTCGCCTGCGCGCCATGTTCGAGCAGGGTGGCCGCGTCCGGGACCACCGTCTGGACTGGGGTGGCGGCGTCGGCGCAGGCGATGGCCTCGTGCTCGTCGGTCGGCGTGACCTCCGTTCGAACAACTCGTGGATGCACAACGTCGACGTGCTCGTGAAGGGCAAGGAGCGCTGCACCCTCCTCATCCACCCCGACGACGCGGGCGAGCGCGGGCTGGTCCACGGCGACCCCGCGAGGGTGCGCTCGGGAGTGGGCGAGGTGGTCGCGCCGGTCGAGATCACCGACGCGATCATGCCGGGGGTGGTGAGCCTGCCGCACGGGTGGGGCCATGATCTCGACGGGATCGACCTGCACGTCGCCCGCGCCCACGCGGGTGTGAACAGCAACGTCCTCGCGTCCCGGGACGCGTTCGACCCGCTGTCGGGCAACGCGGCGCTCAACGGCATCCCGGTGGAGGTGAGCGCGCTGAGCGGGTGACGCCCGTGAGCCCGGTCGAGACGGCGCGGGGCTACGTGGTGAGGTCGGCGAGGAAGCGAAGGGTCTCGGGGTCGCCGCCCCCGACGAGCAGGGTGGTGACGGGGCTCGCGCGCCACGCCTCGATGCGCTCCGCGATGCGCGCCCTCGGGCCGACGAGCGCGATCTCGTCGGCGAAGTCGTCGGGTACGGCCCGGATCGCTTCGTCGCGCTTGCCGGCGAAGAAGAGGTCCTGGATCTCGTGCGCTTCCTCCGCGAAGCCCATGCGGGCCATGAGCTCGGTGTGGAAGTTGCGCGACTTCGCGCCCATCCCACCGATGTAGAAGCCGAGCGCCGCCTTCACGGGCCAGAGCGCGGTCGCCACGTCGTCGTCCACCGCGACCGAGACGTTCGCCGCGATCTCGAATCCGTCCGGGATCGCAGCCGGGAGGGCGTAGGCGTCGGGGCGGTACGGCGACCAGTAGAGCGGCACCCAGCCGTCGGCGATCTCGAAGGCGAGGGCGACGTTGCGGGGTCCCTCCGCGCCGAGGTAGATCGGGACGTCACCCCGGAGGGGGTGGGTGATCAGCTTCAGGGGCTTGCCGAGGCCCGTCGCGTCCTCTCCCGAGTACGGGAGTGGGTAGTGCGGGCCGGGCGAGGTCACGGGCGCCTCGCGGCGCAGTGCGTCGCGCATGATCGCGACGTACTCGCGGGTGCGCGTGAGCGGCTGGGCGAACGGACGGCCGTACCAGCCCTCGACCACCTGTGGCCCGCTCACGCCCACACCCACCCCGGCGCGCCCCCCGGAGAGTCCGTCCAGGGTCATGGCGTGCATGGCCATCGCGGTCGGGGTGCGCGCCGCGATCTGCGCGATCCCGGTGCAGAGCCGTACCCGTGACGTCGCGCCCGCGACCGCGGCGAGCGGCGAGAAGGCGTCGCTGCTCCACGACTCGCCCGTCCAGATCGAGTCGAAGCCGAGGTCCTCGACGAGCCGCGCCGTGTCGATGAGCTCGCGGGCCGAGCGCGGCTGCGCGGTCCAGTACCCGAGCTGGAGCCCGAGCTTCAACGAGTCGCTCACACCCGCCAACCTACTCCCGCGGCCCGAGATGCGTCCCAGGAGCACGAATACGCGGCTGGGGGACGCACCTCTTCGTGTG
>BTUT01000474.1:0-2936 GCA_045862935.1 Acidimicrobiia bacterium | reverse complement strand
CTGCGCGCGGTCGATCCCGACAAGCCGTACTTCCTCTACTTCTGCACTGGCGCCTGCCACTCCCCCCACCAGGCACCGAAGGAGTGGATCGATCGCTACCGCGGCCGGTTCGACGCCGGGTGGGACGCCTGGCGCGCCGAGACGTTCGAGCGTCAGCTCGCCCTCGGCATCATCCCGCCCGACGCCGAGCTGTCCCCGCGCGCGCCCTGGGTGCCCGCATGGGACTCGCTCACACCCGACGAGCAGCGGCTCGCCGCTCGGTTCATGGAGTGCTTCGCCGCGTTCCTGGCCCACACGGACCACCAGATCGGTCGGCTGGTGGAGTTCATCGAGAGCCTCGACGAGCTCGACGACACGCTCATCGTCCTCGTCTCCGACAACGGTGCGAGCAGCGAGGGCGGGCCCATGGGCTCGATCAACGACGTGCGCCTCTGGAACATGATGCCCGCGGACGTCGACGAGATGATCGCCCGCATCGACGAGATCGGCGGACCCACGGTCCACAACAACTATCCGTGGGGATGGACCACCGCCGGCAACACACCCTTCCGCCGATGGAAGCGTGAGGTCCACGAGGGCGGGATCGCCGACCCGTGCATCGTCCACTGGCCGGCGCGCATCACGGCGCGCGGCGAGGTCCGGAGCCAGTTCACCCACGCGATCGACGTGCTGCCCACCGTGCTCGAGGTCACGGGGATCGCCCAGCCCGCGGTGATCGACGGCGTCGAGCAGCGCCCGATCGAGGGCACGAGCTTCGCCTACACGTTCGACGCCCCCGACGCCCCCGAGCGTCACGACACCCAGCACTTCGAGATGCTGGGCTCCCGCGCGATCTACCACCGCGGCTGGAAGGCGGTCACGTTCAAGCCGCTCGGGCGCATGTACGACCACGACGAGGACCCCGACGCCCCGTTCGACGACGACCGCTGGGAGCTCTTCCACGTGGCCCGCGACTTCTCGGAGTGCCACGACCTCGCGGCCGAGCACCCCGAGAAGCTGCGTGAGCTCCAGGACCTGTGGTGGCGGGAGGCGGAGCGGTTCCAGGTGCTCCCCCTCGACAACCGTCCCGGCGTGGCGATCATGGAGCCACCCCCCACCGGCCTGCGACCCCGCACCCGCTACGAGTACCGGCCGGGAGGCGGGCTGGTGCCCGAGACGGTCGCGGTCGACGTGAAGCGCCGCTCCCACACGATCACGGCCCTCGTGGACGTGCCCCCCGAAGGGGCCGAGGGCGTGCTCCTCGCGATGGGGGGGATCCTCGGTGGGTACAGCCTCTACGTCGCGGACGGGCGGCTGCAGTACGTCCACAACCTCGTCGGTCGGCGCGAGGATCACCTGGCCGCGACCGAGCCGCTCACCCCCGGGCGGCACACACTCGGCTTCGCGTACCGCTGCGACGATCCGTTCGGCGGCGGGCACGCGTCGCTCTCCGTCGACGGGGAGGTCGTCGCCGAAGGACCCATCCGGCGCTTCACGCCCGTGCGGTTCTCGATCACCGGTGGGGGCCTCACCTGCGGCTACGACGGTGCATCGACGGTGACCGCACGCTACGCGCGGCCGTTCCCGTTCACCGGCGTGCTCGACCGCGTGATCGTCGACATCGAGCCCGGCCGGCCGATCGACTACGGCGCGGAGGTGCGCGCCGCCCTCGCGGCCGACTGACGGTCCGCGGCCCGGCCCGGCGCGTGCGCGGTACCGGTCAGGTGCACTTGACGACGAACGAGTAGCGCTGCCAGTTCCCCCACCCGGGGTTCCCGAACGTGACCGACTTCTTGTCGGCACTGATGGTCACGGCGGCGCTCCCGCTCGCGTAGCAGGTGGGGGTCGCGACGAGGAGGAACTGGCCGGCTGCGGCTTCGATCGTGGGGCTGGGGCACTCGCACGCCGAGAGCCCGGTGTCGATGCCGAAGACGATCGTGTCATCGGCCTGGAGCCACTCCGGCAGGCAGTCGTCGTCGTTGCCGCCGTCGCCCGCCGTCACCGTCAAGCAGTAGGTGTTGATGCTCCCGCTCGTGACGGTCGTGACCGACGGGCACACCGCGGTGCTCGGCGTCGGCAGGCAGCCCAGCGGTGAGACGTTGAGGATCGTCGCGTTCGCGCACCCGGAGTTCGTGGCGTCGATCGTGAACCGGTAGCAGCCCTGGAGCGTGAGCGCCCCGGCCGGACTCATCACGCTGTCCACGATCGCGGGCGCCGTCCAGGCGAGCGCACCCACGACGGTCGCCCGCTTGATGAGCGCGCGGCGATCGAACCCAGTCGGCGGTCCCTCGTCCTGACCCTCACGCACGCGACCTCGGCCCTTCCTTCGCGTCCCTCGGCGCACCCACCGCCGAGAGCGGTTCGCACCTTGCGCGGATCTGGTTACCAATCTCCCGTCCTCGTGCCCGCCCTGTGCACCGTAGCGGCCGCGCGCGCTCGCGCCTCGCATACCCGGCCTCGGGACCAACGGCCGATGCCGTTGACACCTCGAGTCCCGCACACCACACTGGCGCCTGGGTGGCCGGCGCCGGGAGCGGCCGCCCGATCGTCACCCCTCCCCTGGCCGCTCGCCGCGTGCCGTTCGGGTACGCCGCCCCAGGGAGTTGCCCGGTGTCTCGATCCCTCCCCGCCCGCGTCCGGCGCCGCCTCGTCATCGCGGCGCTGCTCGGTGCCGCCTCGGTTGCCGCGGCGCCCTCGGTCCCCGCCCGAGCCGGCACCGGGACGGAACCGACGTCGTCCACACCGACGACGGCTTCCGCGACCGCACCCGCCGCCGACCCCACCACCACGTCCACCACCACGTCCGCGACCGAACCCGCGACCGGCACGGTCGTGGTTCGGGCCGTCGGCGACCGCGACCCCGCGACCGGCCTGGCGCAGCCGTTGGCCGGGGCACTGCTCCGGGCCTACACCGACGCCACGCTCACCGAACCTACGGGAGAGTGCACCACCGACAG
>BTUT01000473.1:0-2940 GCA_045862935.1 Acidimicrobiia bacterium | reverse complement strand
ACTCCGACTGCTTGTAGTCGCCGCGCAGCAGGTCGGCGACCGACCAGATGAAGCTGACCTTCTCCGGGAAGTTGTCCACCCGTGCTCCGTCCCTACCCGGCGTGCGCCAAAGGATACGACTGTGCCGAAATGTCTGCCGCCGACCAGGCGCGCGGCCACCCGGCGGGAGGATCGTGCCCCGTGCCCCACCAAGTGGCCCACTGCGCGCCCGGCTGGTCGCACCACGGCGCGCACGGCACCCCGGCCGGGCTCCGATGACCGCGGGCCGAGCCCAGACCACAGTCGTCGCACTCCCAGCGGTGCTCCCCCAGCCAGCGGATCGAGACATGGTGGAACGCCCGCTTGGGCAGCCACCGGCCCGACGCGATCATCACCGTGCGGTACGCGTACCGCCGCCGCTCCACCAGCGCCGCCGACCGCTCGAACCCGCCGTCAGGCAGCCGGTTCCGACCCGCGTTGCAGTGCCAGCACGCCAGGCGAAGGTTCCCCAGCTCGTGCGACCCGCCCTGCGAACGCGGCACCACATGATCGATCGTGCAGGCCCGGTCGCCGGCGTCGCCGAAGGTGATGCCGCAGTACCAGCACCACTCACCATCGCGCGCGATCAAGCTCGCAACTGCCCGACCGCGGCGCTCACCTCCTCGAAGTCCCCTCGGCATGCGTGGGAGCATCCCACGACGGTGGGACATTCTTCCGAGCCCACCAGCGACGACATCGCGGCCGGCTGCCCAGCGTGCCCGCGCTCGACCGCTGGGTTCCGGTCCCCCGTCCACATCTCCTGTTGCCCGTCGACGGCGAGCCGTTGGAACCCCTCAGCGGTGAGCAGGGCACGGATCGCGTCACCGGGATCGCTTCGCATCATGACGATGACGTGTCGCCGCCGGTCGAAGACGACCTCGAACTGGCGTCCCGCCCACATCCCCACGGGCTCGGATGCCCACCCGACCGTAGCGAACTCGGCGCGGTTGCTCCGACGGAGGAACGGCTTCATCGAGAGCTCTTCTCTTTCACAGGCATCGCCGATCGCTTGGCGAGGTGCGCGCTCTTGTAGAAGGGTCGGGTGCGGACGTGGGCGGGCGGGAGCGTCCCGTGCACCAGCAGCGCGTCGCCGGGGCGCATCTGCCGCAGCACGTGTGCGGGAGCGAGTGCGACCCGGATCGTGGAGAACTGGTCCGAGCCGCCGTTGATGCGCTTGGCGACCGAGTGCGCTCGGGTGTCGACCTCGGCGTCGCCCAGAACTTGGTCGACGTAGCGAATCGTCGCCGGGTCCGACAGCCCTGCGTAGAACAGCTTCGTGAGGTGGTTTGTCAGGATCGTGTCTCCGGCCTTGCCGTAGGCGACCTCGATCTGGGCGATGGATTGCCAGATGGTCACCAGCAGCACGCCGATCCCCGCCAGCGTCGACGCGTACTCGGGCAACGATCGGAGCGGCGTGTTGCCGGCCTCGTCGATGACCACAAGCAGTGGTGGGTCGAGCGGTCGGCCCGTCGCGGCGACGTGGCGGTACGCCTGGTTGATCAGGTCGTTCAGCAGGCCACCGAACGCGGGGGCGAGGCGGCGCTGGTCCTCGATGGGCGAGCACAGGTACACGGTGTTCGATCCCGACAGGAGCCACTTCAGATCGACCCCATCGAAGCTGCGGCCGGTTCGCCGCCCGCGCATCGGGGTGCGTGCCGACGCGGCAACACCGGGGTCGGTCCACGGCCAGATGACCGTCTGAGCGGTGGCGTAGATCGACGAGCGGGTGCGCTCCTCCATCTCCCACACCGACACCAGGGCCTTGGCGGCCTCAACTGCGCCCCTCGCGACTCTGGCGTTGTCGGAGACGGTCAGCGCATCGAGCGCGACGCGGACCTCGCCGGGTCCGGGGTCGCTTGGCCGGTCCTGGGTGAGCACCCAGTCGCACACCGCATCCATGTCCCGATGCGCATGGTGCGCGACGAAGAGCAGCCCGGACAGGAGGATCTCAGCCTGGGCCAGCCAGAAGTCGCCGCCCTCGACCCCGCTGCGAGGAGCTGCGTCGCACAGGGCGCGAGCAGCGCGCTGCGCTCCGGAGATGGTTCCCGCCTGCTGCAATGGGGACCACCTCGCCGACGCACCCTTCCGGATCGTCGACGATGTCGGGTCGAAGATGCGAACCTCGCCTCGCGTCGAGCGCCAACCGAGCGTCGTCGCCAGGAGGTCACCCTTCACCGATGACAGCACTGCCGGTCCGTCCCACTCAAGGATTCCGGCCACCGCCGCCGTGGTCTTGCCCGAGCGCGAAGGCCCGACCAACGCGACCGCGCCTCGATCGCCCCGACGGGTCCGACGTTCCGCCCACCGGGGACGCCCCGCGGATCGCGGCGGTGGGGCTTCCGTTGCGACGAGGCGCCGACCGAAGCGAGCGACGATGAAGCGGCCGGGCGACGGACCTGACACCAGCAGCGGCTCCAGATCGCGCCGCTTCGCGAACCGGGCTCGAGCGTCCACGCCGAGCGGCCGACGGCGCGCGGTGCCCACCTTCGACCGGCCCAGCCAGCGGATCACCACGACCGCCACGGCGATGACGGTCGCCGCGGGCAGGGCCGTGCAGATCCAGTAGAGAGGAGCGGTGGGGAGCATGTGCGCGTACGGCTCTGGCCACGCGGAGGCCGGCGATCCCAGGTTGGATGGGAGGTGTCGTGCTGCCTCGGCCGCGGCGGCGAACGGGAGGCCCTGGGCCTCGCCGGACACCGCAAGCGCAAGCGAAGCGCCGGCCCACACCGTGCCGACCACAGCGAGCGCCATACCCGCGACCGTGATGACCAGCAATTCGAATCCACCGAAGTTCTCGCGTTCCATGCCCACGTAAGCCCCGGAGCGACCCGAGATTTCGCGGCCCGGTTCGCTCCGCTCCGGTCCTCGGAGATCAACCCATCGAACGCCCGGCCCCGGTTGCTCTCGACGAGCTGTCACAGC
>BTUT01000472.1:0-2945 GCA_045862935.1 Acidimicrobiia bacterium | reverse complement strand
TCTGCATGTAGCGCGCGAGGATCACGAGGTCGATGTGCTCGGCCTCGAGGAGCGCACGCAGCCGGAGCTCCTGTTCGGGCTTCGTCGCGGCGGTGACGGGGAGGTGGTGGTAGGGGACACCGTAGAAGGCGGCGACGGACTCGTGGTCGGGGTGGTTGCTGATCACGAGCCGAACGTCGGTGGGGATCTCGCGCGCGGCCCATCGGGCGAGGAGGTCGGTGAGGCAGTGGGGCTCGCGGGACGTGAGGATCGCGGCGCGGGGCACCTCGTCGGTGAACGCCACCCGGAAGTGCATGCCGTGGGTCGCGGCGACGGGGGCGAACGCATCGGCGATGTCGTCGCGCGCCAACGCGAGCCCGGCGAGGTCGAACTCCACCCGCTGGAAGAACACCTGCGTCACGTCGTCGGTGTGCTGGTCGGCGTGCACGATGTTGCCGCCGTGGCCGGTGACGAAGTTCGCTACCGCCGCGACCAGACCGGGACGGTCGGGACAGGTGATGAGCAGGACGGCGTGCGCCATGACGCGGGCACGGTATCCGCTGGTCCGGGCAGCGTCGCGAAGCTGCCGAGCGTCGCCGGAGTGCCACGCGTCGCGAAGAGAGCGGGCGACCCCCTACCGGTCACCCGCTCCCCACAGGAGGGCGTGCCCCACGGCACGCCCGGCTCACATGGAGACGGCCTCGTTGAGGATCAGCGACGAGACGTGGTCGAGCGGTGCATCGGCCGCCGTGACCTTCGCGAGCATCGACTCGCGATCCGGTGAGGCGAGGAACGCCTCCCGGAACTTCGAGAACGCAGCTCCGTCCGCGAAGTCCATCGTCACGATGATGTCGTTGACCCGCTCGCCGCCGCCGATCGGGTGCAGCACCCGGACGTTCTCGGCGCCGAGCCCCTCGACGAAGCTCCGGGTCTCCTGCAGGAATGCCCGGGCACCCTGGAGGCCTCCCGGACGCAGCCGGTAGGTCTCCGCCAGTGTGATCGCCATGTGCTTCCCCCCTCGGGTTCGCGGACCATGCCGCGCCCCGAGGTTCCGCCTCGGGGATCGGCACCGCTAGGGCACTCGGACCCTTTGTGGGGGTGACACGCTCGGCACCGCCAGCCCGGCACTCGCCATCGAGACGAGCAGGGCGCGCAGGTCCTCGTCGGGGAGCGGACTGTGGAAGTCGGCGACCGAGTTCAACAGGCCGAACGTCGCGTGCACGGCGGCGCGGGCCGCGCGAGGGTCGAGATCGGGGCGGAGCGCGCGCAGCGCCCGGACCCACTCGTCGGTGTAGGCGCGCATCGTGGCGCGGATGCGGTGGCGATCGGCGTCGGCGAGGTGGTCGGCCTCCTGGTCGTAGACCCGGATCACGGCCCGATCGCGCAACGCGAAGTCGACGTGCGCGGTCACCAGCGCGTGGAAGGCGTCGGCGGGGTCTTCGGTCGACGCGACCACCGCCCGCGCCCCCTCGAGCAGCTCGCCGACCACGCGCTCGAGCAACGCGACGAGGATGTCGTGCTTCGACGGGAAGTGCCGGTAGATGGCCGAGCCGGTCACCCCGGCCGCCGCGCCGATGTCGGCGATGCTCACCGCGCGGAACCCGTGGGCCGCGACCAGCTCGGCCGCGGCCCCGAGCAGCAGCTCGCGGCGCCGCCGCCCGCGGGCGGTGGGAGCCGGCGCGGCTCGGGGGGAGGTGCCGGCGTCCGGGGTCAACTCAGTACGACTTCGGCAGTCCGAGCGACTGCTGGGCCACGAAGTTGAGGATCATCTCGGCGCTCACCGGCGCGATCCGCAGCAGGCGCACGAGGCCCCAGAGGTCGGCGAGCCCGTACTCGCTCGCCATGCCGTTGCCCCCGTGGGTCTGGATGGCCGTGTCGAGGCACCGCATGCCCGCCTCCGCGGCCGCGTACTTCGCCATGTTCGCGGCCTCGCCGGCGACCACCGGATCGGCGCCGCGGTCGTGGGCCCACGCGGCCTTCTGGGTCATGAGGCGCGCGAGCTCGAGGTCGACCTTCGCCATCGCCAACGGGTGGGCCACACCCTGGTGGCGGCCGATGGGCGTGCCCCACACCGCACGGTCGCGGGCGTACCCCGACGCCCGATCGAGTGCGTAGCGCCCGATCCCGTTCGCGAGCGCCGCACTGAGGATCCGCTCCGGGTTGAGGCCGTGGAACACCTGGCGCAGCCCGTGGCCCTCGTCGCCGACGAGCTGGTCGGCAGGCACCGCCACGTCGTCGAAGAACAGCTGGTACTGCTTCTCGGGCGCCTGGATCTCCACGGGGATCAGCGTGCGCGAGAGGCCCGGCGCGTCGGTGTCGACGACGAACAGCGACAGGCGGCCGCGACCGCTGGTCTCGTCGATCCCCGTGCGGGTCACGACGAGGATCGCGAAGGCCTCGTCGACGCCCGAGATGAAGGTCTTGGTGCCGTTGAGCCGGTAGACGTCGCCGTCGCGAGCGGCGGTGGTGGCGAGGCGGTGGGAGTTGGACCCGGCGTCCGGCTCCGTGATCGCGAACGCCATCTTCTCGCCCGCCACGAGACGTGGCAGCCATCGCGTGCACTGTGCGGGGGTGCCGAACTCGGCGATCACCTCGGCGCAGATCGCGGCCGACACCACGAGGAGGAGGAGGGGGCAGCCGGCCGCGGCGAGCTCCTCGCAGACGATCGCGAGCTCCTGGATCCCGCCGCCGCCTCCGCCGTGCTCCTCGGCGAGATGGACCGACGAGAAGCCCAGGTCGGCGACGGCCTGCCACAGCTCGTGGGCGCGGGCCCCGGTCCGGCTGCGCTCGGCGTAGTAGTCGTGGCCGTAGCCGGCGGCGAGCGCCGCGACCGCGTCGCGCAGCATCCGTTGCTCGGTGGTCTCCTCGAAGTCCATGCCCACCTCTCACCCGGGTGACCCGGCCGACTTGCGCGCGGAATGTGATTCGACAATAACATTTGGCGTGGCCGTGCTCACGACCGCCGT
>BTUT01000471.1:1016-2960 GCA_045862935.1 Acidimicrobiia bacterium | reverse complement strand
CGGGTTCGCCACGACGGGCCCGCCTCGCTGGGTTCGCCTCGCTCCGAGCGCCACACCCGGGTCACGAGGACTCGTCGAAGCCCTCGCCCCGGTGCGCGTCCAGGTGGGGGGCGGGTGCGGGGCCCGGGCGGGGTGGTCGCGGTAGCGCACCGGGTGCGCCATCGCCGGGCGGCCGTCGGGACCGTCGATCACCGTGGCCCGGCCGCGCAGGTGCGGGTCCGCCACCATCGCCTCGCGGTCGTGCACCGGTGACGCCGGCGCCCCGGCCGCGCGGAGCCGGGCCACGGCTTCGGCGCGGGTGAGCCGGTGCAGCGCGCCGGCGATCCGGGCGGCCAGCTCCTCCTGCCGATCGAGCTGCTCGACGAGCGAGAGATCCCGCAGCTCTGCCAGTCCGAGGCCGTCGCAGACCGCGGTCCAGAGGTGCGCCTCGGTGATCGCGCCGAGCGCGACCCAGCCGTCGGCGGCACGGTAGACGCCGTACCCGGGGAGGCCGGCGAGGCGGCGGCCGACTTCGGGCACCACGCCCGCGGAGCCCGCACCCGTCCTCGTGGCGTGGAGATCGGTCATCGCGAGATCGATCACCTCGCCCTGTCCCGCCCGGGCCCTTCGTACGAGCGCCGCGGAGATCGCGAACGCGGCACCGAGCCCTCCCGCGACGTCGGCCCAGGGCACGCCGCCAGGTGGCGGGGGCGCACCGCCTTCGGGCGTGAGCGTCCCCGCGAGCGCCTGGTAGTTGACGTCGTGGCCGGGCGCCAGGCGCAGGGGTCCCGTCTGGCCGTACCCCGACAGCGACAAGTAGACGACCGACGGGTTGCGCGCCCGGACGGCGTCGGGACCGATGCCGAGCCGATCGGCGACCCCCGGCCGGAAACCCTCGGTGACCACGTCGGCGCGGGCGGCGAGGTGGAGCGCCCGGTCGAGGTCGGGAGGTGACTTCAGGTCGAGCACGATGCTGCGCTTGTGCGCGTTCAACGTCGCGAAGAGATCGGGGAAGGCACGCATGGGATCGCCGCCGGGCGGCTCGACCTTCAAGACGTCGGCGCCGAGGTCCGCGAGCAGCTGAGTGGCGTAGGGGACCGGACGCCAGATGCCGAAGTCGAGGATCCGGATCCCGTCGAGAAGCCCGATCCCCTCACTCATGTGCCGCCTCCGCCGCGGACGACGCCGAGTCCGGATCCGCACCGGCTCGGCCCGCGGTGACCGCCTCATCGGCGAGCACCCGGGTGAGTGCGCCGTCGAGCGCCCGGACGGCGTCGACGCCGACATGAACCTCGAAGTGGTCGTGCACGGCGCGCCGGTACACCCCGGCCGCGTCCCGCAGGCATCGCTCGCCCGCCGGGAGCAGCACGGCGAACGTCCCGCGCCGATCGTCCGAGCAGGGCTCGCGCGTGACGAGCCCCGCGCCGGCCATGCGGTCGACCAGCCGCGTGAGCCCGCTCGGGCTGAACAGCACCCGATCGGCGAGATCCTGCATGCGGAGCCGGTGCCGGGGGGCGGCGTGGAGCGCCTCGAGGACCCCGTACGACGCGAGCGACAGCCCGCACGCGGAGTGCAGGTCGGACTCGAGCGCGCCGACCACGCGCGCGTGGGCCTCCAGGAGCCGGCGCCACAGCGCGAGCCCCTCCTCGGAGACCCGCCGGTCATCGTCCGCCACTGGAGCGGAGCGTAACCCCACCGGACGGCGTTCGGCGCGCTCGACAACCTTTGCTGTCGCACATAGCGTGACCACATGGCGATCACCGTGCACTGGTCCGGCGACCGTTTCCACACCCGTCTCGACTGGCTCGACTCCTGGCACAGCTTCAGCTTCGGCCCCCACTTCGACCCGGCGAACACGGGGCACGGGCTGCTCGTGGTGCACAACGACGACGTGATCGCGCCCGGCGGCGGTTTCGGCACCCATCCCCACCGCGACATGGAGATCGTCACCTGGGTGCTCGAGGG
>BTUT01000471.1:0-1006 GCA_045862935.1 Acidimicrobiia bacterium | reverse complement strand
GGGGGGTCCCCCCCCCCCCCCCCCCCCCCCGGATGCCATCCCTCCCCGGGGGTGGCCGCGGCGCCCCCCCCCCCCCGCGACAGCGAGGGAAGTCACGGTGTCATCGAGCCCGGCCTCGCGCAGCGGATGAGCGCCGGCCGCGGCATCCGTCACTCCGAGATGAACGCGAGCGTCACGGCTCCGGTCCGGCTCGTGCAGATGTGGGTCCTCCCCGACTCCCCCGGCATCGATCCCGGGTACGAGCAACGCTGGATCGGCGCGTCCCTCGACGAGGGCGGCCTCGTGCCGGTGGCCTCCGGTCGAGGACACGACGGCGCCGTCACGATCCACCAGCGGGACGCGGTGTGTTGGGTCGCGCGTCCCGCGCCGTCGGCCACCGTCACCGTGCCCGACGCGCCCACCGCGCACCTCTACGTGGCTCGCGGCACGGTGAACCTCGAGGACGTGGGCCCGCTCGGGGAGGGCGACGCCGCCCGCCTCACCGCCGCCGGCACCCGGGCGGTGACGGCCGGACCCGATGGCGCCGAGGTCGTGCTCTGGGAGACGGCGGCGCACAGCGGGTGATGCGGCTCAGCGGGTGGTGAACCACCCCCGCTCGGGGTCGTCCGGGTCGTACCGGCGGACCACCCTCGCCGGGCTCCCCACCGCGACGGAGAAGTCGGGGATCTCACCGGTCACCACCGAGCCCGCGCCGATCACGACGTGCGTGCCGACCCGGGATCCCGGGAGGACGATCGTGCCGTGCCCCAGCCACGACCCCGCGCCGATCGACACCGGCCGTGGCGCGGCGAACTGCCGTCCGATCGGCACCTCCGGATCCTCGTAGCCGTGGTTGGCGTCGGTCACGTAGACCTGGTGCCCGGTGAAGACGTCGTCACCGATCACCACCGACTCGTGCGCGACGATCCCGCTGCCGCGTCCGATGAGGCAGCGGTCGCCGATCGAGACCACGGTGTCGCGCCCGAGCTCGTGCTCCGGCGACACCCCGGCCGACAGCGTCAGGTGC
>BTUT01000470.1:0-2960 GCA_045862935.1 Acidimicrobiia bacterium | reverse complement strand
GGCTCGTGCCCGGTCCACTGCCCGGCCGCGACGGTGCCGAGGCATGCCTCCTGTTGGACCCGTCGGCGATGGTGGCCTGTGCCCCCGTGGTGGCGGTCGTGACCCCCACCACCGGCACCACGGCGCCCGAGCGCATCCCCGCGGCCGCGATCCGGGCAGCGCTCCTGCCCACCGGGTTGCTGGCCGGAGCCGGCGGCGACACCACGCTCCGGCCGTGGATGCGCACCGTTCACGCGCTGGCGACGGGCATCCCCGCCTACACCCTTCCCCTCACCTGGGACCTCGACCGGGTCGCAGACGCCGTCGACAGGGTCCGGCGCGAAGCGATGCGCGGAGTCACTCCGTGAAGACACCGGTCGTGCTGCTCGTCTTCAACCGCCCCGCGTGCACTGAGGAGCTCATGACGATCCTGCGCAGGGCCGAGCCGCCGGTGCTCCTCGTCGTCGGCGACGGTCCCCGACCCGGGCGCCCCGACGACGCCGAACGGTGCGCCCGGGTCCGCGACCTCGCGACGCAGGTCGACTGGCCGTGCGAGCTGCTCACCGAGTTCTCGCCGCACAACCTCGGCTGCGGACCACGGGTGGCGAGCGGGATCGACTGGGCCTTCACGCACGTCGATCGTGCGGTGATCCTCGAGGACGACATCCGGCCCGATCCGTCGTTCTTCCCGTTCGCGGACGCGATGCTCGAACGCTACGCAGACGAGACTCGGGTGATGCAGGTCTCGGGGCGCAACCCCATCGGCGCGTGGGACGACGAGTGCACCGACTACCTGTTCTCCCGATCCGCGTCGGGCTGGGGCTGGGCCACCTGGCGGCGGGCGTGGAGTGCCTTCGACCTCACGCTCGCCCGCTACCAGTCCGATCCCGTCACCGAAGCCGTGCGCGCTCGCGCCGTCGACGAGCACCATGCCGAGCTGCTCACCTGGCTGCTCACGTTCGACGTGGCCACCGGCATGCGCACCTGGGACATCTCGTGGTTCCTCGCCGTCTTCGCCAACGACGGCCTCTGCGTGGTGCCGCGGCGCAACCTCATCGGCAACGTCGGGTTCGACGCCGAGGCCACCCACACCACCGATCCCGACGACTTCGGCGCGGCCGTCTCGGTCGCGAGCATCGAGCCGCCCTTCCGCGGGCCGGCGGTCGTCGAACCCGACCTCGCGTTCGATCGGGCCCTCGAGTGGTTCGAGCGGGCCCGCGAGATCGCGAACCCGCGCGCGGCCGCGCTCGTCCATCGCTTGTTGCAGCATCCCGAGGCAAGCCAGAGCCCCCTCGTCACTCCCGCGGTTCGTCACGCGCTCGTGACGTTCGACCACCCCGACGAGGCGCTCTCCGCGCTGCGCCACGTGCGCGCCCACAGCCGACCGTGGCCGGCGTTGGACAGACGCATCGCGGAGCTCGCCGCGGTGTGCACCGACGCGGTCGGTGCGACCTCGTGAGCACCGCGCTGCGCGTCAGCGCTGTGGTCGCCGCGCGCGATGCCGCGTCACATCTCGAGCGAGCCCTGGCGAGCATCGCCGCGCAGACCCAGCCTCCCCAGGAGTGCGTGGTCGTGGTCGGGCCATCGCGTGATGACACGCTGGCCATCGCGCGCGCCGCCCACGGGGTGACCGTGGTCTCGCAGGCCGGCCGCGGGCTCGCCGGCGCCCGCAACCTCGGGCTCGCGAGCACCACCGGCGACGTGGTGGCGTTCCTCGACGCCGACGACGATTGGCACCCCGACAAGACCGCATCGCAGGTGGCGGTGCTCGAGCGCGACGATGACGTCCTCGTGGTCACCGGGCACATGCGACGCGTGTCCACCGCCGGCGTCGCGATCGGTGATCCCGAGCCCGCACTCACGCCGAGCGGTGTGATGGTGCGCCGTTGCGCGTTCGAGCGCTTCGGACCGTTCGACGCGCGGTTCCGCATCGCCTGCGACACGGAGTGGCTCATGCGCGTCCGGGAAGGCGGGGGCGGCCCGGTGATCCTGCCCGACGTCATCATGGAGAAGACCGTTCGGCCCGAGAGCCTCTCGAACGATCTCACTGCCTACCGCCTCGAGATGCTCACCGTCGTCCGCGAAGCCGCGGCCCGAGGCCGCTCATGACGCGGATCGTCCACGTCGTCCCCCGGCTGGCGACGAGCGGACCGGTGCGCTCCCTCGCCGCGCTCGTGAAGTGGGGTGACCGCTCGGGTCCGGCTTGGTCGCACGACGTGATCGCGCTCGAGGAGACCGTCTCCCCCCTCGCGGTCGTCTGGCTGCGCGGCGCGGGAGCCCGGCTGCACCTGGGCCTCGACGCGTCCAGTCGGGGCGCGGTCCTCGCGGAGGCGGACGCGGCGATCGTCCACTTCTGGCAGTGCCCGTCGATGATCGAGCTCCTCACCCATCCGATCCCCACCCGCCGGGTGGTCGTGTGGGTGCACACCCTCGGGCTCCACGCTCCCCAGGTGCTCGCCTCCCAGGTCGAGCGCGCGGCCGACGCACTGTGGTGCACCGCGGCGCGCACCCTCGACCGTCCCGCCACCGTGGGGGCGCACCGGAGCACAGCGGTCGTGCGCGGGCTCGTCGACCCCGACCGCCTCGCCGCCACCCCGACGGCGCACGACGGTGTCGTCGTCGGCTACGTCGGCACGGTGAACTCCCAGAAGATGCACCCGCGCTTCGTGGAGCTGTGCGCGCGCGTCGGCGCGCCCGACACCCGCTTCGTGGTTCACGGCACCGGCGGCGGGGAAGCGCGGCTGCGCGTCGATGCCGAGCGCGCCGGGATCGCGGATCGGCTCGCCGTCCTCGGACACACCGAGGACGTGGGCGCCGCACTCACCGGGATCGACGTGCTCGGCTACCCCCTCCGCTCCGACACCTACGCGTCGAGCGACCTCGCCGTCCAGGAGGCGATGTGGATGGGTGTGCCACCCGTCGTGCTCACGCACGGCGGCCCGCCGGAGCTCGTGGACGACGGGGTGTCGGGCGTCGTCGCG